>CACXFJ010000118.1 GCA_902766965.1 uncultured Eubacteriales bacterium
GCGGTAAATTCGCTCGGCGTAAGCCGAAATTCGTTTAACACCCGTTAGGGCAATTCACGCCCATAGGGCAATTATCCCGCTTCGCGTCGGCGGGCTGTTTTTCTCTTGTAAATTACTTGTTTAAGTGTTACAATAATAAATATGAAAAGACGGTTTTTACTAATTACTATCGTTTTACTTTGTTTACTCGCCGCGGTTCTTACCGGGTGCGGGAAGAAGAAAGAAAACGCATATTTCGTTAATTTTGCGTCGCAGGGGCAGTTCGCCAAAGCGGAGCAGACTCTTCTTGTGGACTCGCCCGACACGTCTATTTATTCCTACGACGTAGAAAACGACCTTTTTATTACGATACAGCCCGTCGTCAACGATTACTCTTCGTCGGGGTATTCGTACCTTTACGGTATAGCTTCGCCCACGGAGGGGGTGCTGGCAAAGCCTACTTACAATTCCGTCATTTCAATAAGGGGCGATTACGCGATAGTGACTAAACCCGCCGTCGTCGATAACGGCAACGGAACCACTTCTTACGCTCCCACGATAGGGGTTGTTAAGTTCCGCGGAGAAAACAAGGGCGACCTTACCGACTTTATGACGGTTTATAATTCGGGGTTTAATCAATTCTTTTTCGCGGGGGATTACGTCGCTTGTCCCGGGACGAAAACATATCCTTTCAGCACGGCTACGTTTACTACGTTTTACGATTATAAGACCGCGGGACAGATGTTGGAAGTGTTTAAGATAAGGTGCGGTTACAATTATACGATTTCCATATACGACGACTATCTCGTAGCCGAGAACAAGGACCACGCCTTTTTCTATAACGTGAACGACATACAGACAGACGGGTATCTTACTTACGACGAAAGGGGTACCTATATCGCATATCCCGAAGATACCGACTCGCAATATACCGACAATATTCAGATGAATATTTATTATATCGGCAACGGCTGGTTCACCCGCACGGCTCGTCTTAAATCTACTCAAAAATTCGACGGATACAATATAGAATACGAAGAAACCGATTTAGCCAACGGCTCGACTACCGTATACTACGCCAATATCCGTTGCGATATGTACAACGCGAAAAATAAAACCACGACGGACAGGGAATGGCTTATTGTCGACAACGTGGCTAATTCCTATTACGTAAACTACTACGCGCAGTTAAGTTCTTACTTAAACAATTTAGCTACTTTTGACGAAAGCACGGGTATTTACGATTACGTTCTTCCTTATATGGACGTGTCGGCTATGATAAAGAAGGGTTACAGCATAGTTTATTATTACTATTTTCCGTATGCGGACAGCGGCAGCAAGCAGAGTGAAGTCACGTTCTGTATCATGGACGAGAACGCCAACATTATTACTGTAAAGGATATGCTTATGCCGAGCGTGTTTGTGGACGGAGTGGGTACGGAAACGAGCGACCCTATGTACGAACAGTATTTCGGGAGCGTGCATTATTTTACTAAAAACCTTGAAAAACGCGAACAGATTGCTTTGCAAGAGAGGAAAAATACTTACTCCACGCATATTTATAACGGAATCGGCGTAGTCGCGGGCAAAATCGACTATTCGAGCAAGGAAATAAAGTACGGAATAGTAAGTACCGACGGAAAGATTATAGTTCCGTTCGAATACGACGAACTTTCTCCTTTCTACGGTGATTACGCCGTGGGCAGTAAAAAAGCAAACGGCAAAAAGAGATACAGAATATCGACCGACGGAACAGCCGTAGAAATTACCGACGCCGTAAACGTCCGTCAGGGGGTATACGTCTACGAACACTACGGAAAGTTGGGACTTAAAAACTACGCCGGGGATATTTTACTTAACGCGGAATACGAAAAACTCGACGTTTACGACGTATTCCTTACCGGCGGTAAGTTTCAGAGCGGATACGTCATTGCGGTAAAAAGCAAAGTTAATTATATATTTACCATATCATAAGAAGGATTTACTATGTACGACACGATAATGGGCGGAGAAGAGCTTATAGAAAGGGGAGCGGAACTTATACGACAGGGGGAAGTAGTCGCGTTCCCGACGGAAACGGTTTACGGTTTAGGAGGCAACGCTCTCGACAAGAACGCTATTAACAAAATTTACGAAGCGAAAAATCGTCCCAAAGACAATCCTTTTATAGTTCACGTCACCGATTTAGAACAAGCCGACAGAGCGGCGGTTATGACCAAGGAAGCGGAAGGGTTGTTTAACGTGTTCGCCCCCGGACCCATAACCATAGTTTTGCAAAAAAGAGACTGTATTCCTTACGAAGCTACGGCAGGACTCGACACCGTGGGGATAAGAATGCCGTCGCACCCTTTATGCCGTAAGTTTTTGGCGGCGTGTAAAGTACCCGTGGCGGCTCCGAGCGCAAACGCGTCGAAAAGGATAAGTCCGACGAGAGCGGAATACGTCTACGACGATATGAAAGGGCGTATTCCCATGATAATAGACGGCGGAGAATGCGAAGTCGGGATAGAAAGTACCGTTATTACTCTCGCTACCGAAATTCCCACTATCCTGCGACCCGGTATAATAACGGCGGAAAAACTTACTAATTACCTGCCCGCGGTCAAAACGCATAAAGGCGAAGTTCTCGTAGCCCCCGCTCCGGGAATGAAATACAAACACTACGCCCCGGTAGT
This sequence comes from uncultured Eubacteriales bacterium, assembly GCA_902766965.1. GTDB lineage: Bacteria > Bacillota > Clostridia > Christensenellales > DTU072 > CAG-1782. The sequence goes on from CACXFJ010000118.1 coordinate 2,655, forward strand.
TCCTTGTTATCTTTTCGACGACAAGGATAAGGTCAAAAACTTTTATCGACAAGGAATAGCCGAGGGGAAAAAGACCGCGGTAATAGTAAGGAGCGGAACGGAAAGAGAATACGGCGACGTCCCCGTTTTGCCGGTAGGTTATAACGGCGTGGAGATAGCTCATAATATATTCGACTTTTTGAGGATATGCGAAAAGACTTACGACGCGATTCTTATAGAAAAGTTTTCCGACGAAGGGGAAGAAGGGGCGGTAATGAACAGAATTTACAAAAGCTGCGAAGGAAAAATTCTGTAAATAAAAAAATAAAATCCCGTATATCGGTTACTTTGCTTGTAAAGAAAATCGGGATATGTTAGAATAGAAAAGATAAAAACCGTACTACGGAGGCAAAAATGATTATAGCCATAGGTTGCGACCACGGTGGAATCGTATTGAAAGAAGCGTGTATAAGAGCCGTTAACGATTACGGCGCGAAAGTAATCGATTTGGGGACGTATAGTTCCGAATCGGTAGATTATCCCGATTATGCCCTTAAGGTAGCTCTTGCAGTTAAAAGCGGAGAAGCCGATAAGGGTATTTTATTATGCGGAACGGGTATAGGTATATCCATAGCGGCGAACAAAGTCAAAGGTATCCGTTGCGCCCACGTGACGAACCCTTTCTGCGCGCAGATGGCGGCGGAACACAATAACGCCAATATCATCGCCATGGGCGGGAGGATTTCCACTCCCGAAGAAGCCTACGAAATGGTGACGGCTTACCTTAACGCGAAGTTTGCGGGCGGGAGACATGCAAAACGCGTGGACAAAATCACCGCGATAGAAGAAGGGAATTATTAAGAGTAAATTAAACAAAAGGAGTAAAATAAAATGCAAGTTAACATTATTAACCATCCGTTGATTACACATAAGGTATCCATGATGAGAGACGTTCATACCACTTCCAAGGACTTTCGCCAGTTGCTGAAAGAAATATCCTTATTGATGGCGTACGAAGTCACTCGCGACCTTCCCTTAAAGGACGTCGAGATAGAAACTCCCATTACGAAATGTACCGGAAAGATGCTCGGCGGAAGAAGCATAGGAATAGTACCCATTTTAAGAGCCGGTCTCGGAATGGTGGACGGCGTGTTGGAACTCGTCCCCGCCGCAAAGATAGGACATATAGGTTGCTATCGCGACCCCGATACCAAACAGCCCGTTGAATATTACTGCAAACTTCCCGTAGACGTCGACCAGAGAACGGTTATCGTAGTTGACCCGATGCTCGCTACCGGCGGAAGCGCGTCCATGGCAATAGACTTTATCAAACAAAGAGGAGTCACCGACATTAAGTTTATGTGTCTTATCGCCGCACCCGAAGGCGTAGCCGCTCTCAACAAAGCTCATCCCGACGTGCCTATTTATACCGCGGCGCTCGACGAAAAACTGAACGAACACGCCTATATCGTTCCCGGTCTCGGAGACGCAGGCGACAGATTGTTCGGAACGAAATAACGAAAAAAGACCGATAACGATTTATTTTACGAAAAGCGAAGGAGAATCGATGATTACCGAAACCGTAAATGCCGTATTAAAGGCGGAAGAAGAAGCGAGAGTTATTACGTCGCAGGCGTCGGAAGAAGCTAAAAAGATAGTGGAAGACGCCGACGTTTACGCGGAAAAACTGCGTAAAGACGCGGTAAAGAACGTTAAAGAAGAACGGAAGTCGGTAGCGGAAGCCGCCGAAAAGGAAGGCGAGGAAGAGTACGACAAGATTCTCCTTGCCGGAAAACAGATTACGGAAAAATTGGCAAAGGAAGCCGACGTCTATTCGGCAGCCGATTTTATAAGAGGAAAGGTTTTAGATAGCTATGTCCGTCGTTAGTATGAAAAAAATGAGCCTTGTGGCTCATAAAAGCGACAGAAGTAAACTTCTCCGGCTTTTTACAAAAGCGGGCTGCGTAGAAATTACGGAGACGCCCCTTTTTGCGGAAACCGCATATCCTACCGATAAAGAGAAGCGAAACACGCTTGAGTCGAAAAGGCTTAAAGCGAGTTTCGCTTTGACTTTTTTGCGTGAATCGCTGAAAGACGCGGCTCGCATCGATAAGAAAAACACGCCGAAAGCCAACTTCAAAAAAGAAAACAGGCTTGTCGAAATCGAACAATACGACGAAACGGCGAAAGACGAGATAGAACTTTTCGCAAAAATAGGCGAAATGGAAAAGCTCAACGCAAGACTCGTCGACATAAAAAGCGAACAGGCAAGGCTTTCCGCCGTAAAAGAGCAGCTCGCTCCCTTTAACGGGTTGGAAATTCCTTTTTCGGAAATTAAAGACACGAAGACCTGTTCCGTTATTGTGGGAACTCTTCCCGTAAACAACGTGAATTTACTCACCGAAAAGCTCCCCGAAGCCGCCGAAGCGTCGGTTTACGGCGGGGATAAAGTTTCGCTCGTCGCTATCTGCGCTCATAAGGATACCGAAAAAGAACTTACTTCGCTGCTTGCCGAAGTCGATTTTATTAGGTGTACTTTCGACTACGACGTCACAGCGGAAACCAAAATCAAAGAATGTGAAGAAAAACTCGCCGCGTTAAAAACCGAGCGGGAAGATATATTGAGAAAAACTTACGGGTATCTTAAACTTATACCCGATTTGAAGGTATTGTACGACTATTACACGATAGAACTGTCGAAGAATACCGCAATACAAGGCTGTCCGCACACGGAAAAAACCTTTATTATGGAAGGTTGGGTTCCGGCGGAAAGATGCGAAGAACTAACTAAAAGCGTGGAAGAAAAATGTAAGTATACCGAAATTTTCTTCCGCGACCCTTACGACGACGAAAATCCGCCCACGCTCGTCAAAGAGCCTAAGTTGGTCAGACCTTTTCAGGGGATTACCGACATGTTCGGCGTGCCCGGTTACAGAGAGACCGACCCGAATATTTTCGTGGCGATTTTCTACTTCCTTATATTCGGTATAATGATAGGCGACGCAGGCTACGGTCTTATTATGGCGATAGCTTGTTTTGCATATCTGAAAATAGCCAAACCCGTCAAAAACAGCGGAATGATGATAGCCATGTTCGGCTTCTGCGGAATAAGCACGGTAATATGGGGCGCGCTGTTCGGCGGTTGGTTTTCTATCGAAGGTATATCGGGTACTTTCCTCGGAAAACTTACCATATTCGAACCGCTCAACGAACCGCTTAAAATGTTCTTGCTCGCGTTAGCTGTCGGCGTGGTTCAGATAGGTACCGGTTTTGCCATTAACGGCGTAGCGCAGATAAAACGCAAAAACATCGTGGAAGGGATACTGACTAACTTCGGTTGGGTACTCATAATGCTCGGTTTGTTACTTTTGTTCCCGAAGATTATGATATTCCTTAACGTAGTCGAGACCGCACCGAAGTGGTTCGGCGTTTGTTCTACCATAGGTCTTTATACGGCGTTAGTCGGAGCTGTCATGATGCTCGTAGGCGGAGCGTGGGGAAAGAAAAATCCTCTCAAAATGCTTATCGGAGTATTCAAGAGCGCCTACGGCTCCATTAACGTAGTCAGCGACTTACTTAGTTATTCCCGTCTGTTCGGATTAGGGCTTACGACGGGGGTTATCGGCTTGGTCATCAACAAGCTCGCGACCATTATCGTAAGTCAATTTTTCGGCGGACTTTGGGTAGGCTGGATAATAGCGGTGCCGGTTCTTTTGATAGGTCACGCGTTTAATCTCGGTATAAATCTTCTCGGAGCGTACGTTCACAATTCGAGATTGCAGTATATAGAATTTTTCGGAAGATTCTACGAAGGAAACGGACACGCGTTCAAGCCCCTCGGAAGTCAGACGAAATACACTTACCCCAACAATTAAAAAAAGACAATAAGACTTTAAGGAGGTCATATATGGAATATTTAGGAACGGCTCTCGCTCTTTTGGGCGCGGCTCTCGCGGTAGGTTTAAGCGGAATAGGTTCTTCTATCGGCGTAGGAATGGCCGGACAAGCAGCAGCGGGAGTTACCGCGGAAGATCCCGACAAGTTTATGAAATGCCTTATTTTGCAGTTGCTCCCCGCGACGCAGGGTATATACGGCTTTATCGTAGGCTTTCTCGTTCTTATCAAAGTGAACGCTTTCGGCGGTATCGTGGCTTTGTCTACGGCGGGCGGAATAGGAATACTTTGCTCCTGCTTACCGATGGCTCTCGCCGGACTTTTCAGCGCGATACATCAGGGCAAGGTTTGCGTAGCCGGTATAGGGCTCGTGGCTAAACGCCCCGAAGAACAGTCCAAAGGTATGCTTATGGGCGCGATGGTAGAGACCTACGCACTTTTAGGCTTCCTCGTATCCTTCCTTGCGGTATTCATTCCCGCGTGGGCATAAAAAACGTAACCGAGGAAAGGTATGAACGGAAAAGAAGCGATTATCGAAAAGATATTGTCCGACGCGAGAGGAATAGCCAATTCCACTTTGGAAGAAGCCGGCGCGTTCGGTAAACAAACCATAGAGACTGCCGAAAACGACGTCCGCATTTATCGCGAAAAGAATATGCGGGAATCCTACGATGAACGCAAAGAGATTATCCGCAGAAAGATGACCGTCGCAAATCTCGAAGTCAAGAAAGAAATTCTTGCGAAAAAACAAGAGATGATGACGGCGGCTTTCGACGAAGCGATAAAACTTATCAAAGACGACGGAAAAAGTTATCTCGATTTGTTGAGAGGAATGATAGAGAAGGCTTCCGACGGCGATAAAGTGGTTTTTTCCGAACGCGATAAGAATTTAGTCGGCGAGAAGTGGCTTGCCGGCGTAGCCGACGACTTGAATAAGAAGTTGGTTTTCGGCGGATACGGCGATTTTTGCGGCGGAATCATAGTCGAGAGCGACGGAAGCGATAAGAATATGTCGCTCGAAGTGGAACTCAAATCGGTAAGAGAAGAGTACGAACCCGAAATAGCGGCTATTTTATTCGGAGAATAGATGAAAGACGGACTTATATTCGCGAATGCGAGAGCGAAAGGCAAGGAGGGCAATTTACTGTCCAAAGAAAGACTTATGCGTATGACGGAAGCAAAAAACCTTTCCGACGCTATGCGTATTCTGTTGGAAGTAAACTATGCCGCAGGGTTTATCCCCGAAAAAGAAGATTTTTATTCCCTGCTCGAAGAGGAGGAGCGTTTGACCGCGGCTTTCGTGAGAGAAGCTGCCCCTAAAGAATCGGGAATAGAATGTTACTTTTTAAGGAACGATTATCATAACCTTAAAGTCCTTTTCAAGCAAAAGTACGCGAATTTAATCGATATAGACAGCCTCGTTTTGCCCGACGGCAATTATACTTTCGGGTACCTTAAAGAAAGGTTCGACCAAAACAAAACAGATTTCAGTCCGTACGTCGAAAAGGCTTGCGAACAAATAAACAAAGCGTTTGAAGTAGGCAACGGAACTCCGAGGCTTATCGACGTGGTTTTGGACAAGGCTCTGTACGACGATATAAATTCCCGTCTCGGGAAAAACGCCGATAAATACATCAAGCAGTATTTCCGTGCGAACGCCGATTTGACTAACGTATTGAGTTATCTCCGCGCCGAAAAGATAGGAGCCGGCGGAAACTTTTTTGCCGAAGGCTTTATAGAGGGCGGAAACATTACCGAAAAGGAGTTTCTTGGTTTTTCGGGAGATAAAAACAAGTTAAGCAATTACCTTGCGGGAAGTTATCTTAAAGAATTCGCCGACAAAGTATCGAGCGACGACTTCGCCGCGTACGAAACGGCGCAGGACGAGTATTTGTTGAAAATATTTTCCGTGAACAAAACCGATATGTTTTCGGTGGCTCCGATTTTAGGGTATTATCTTGCGAAGCTGAACGAAATAAAGGTAATAAGGGTGGTTCTCGTTTGCATAAAGAACGGCGTGCCCGAAGACCAGATGAAAAAGAGAGTGAGGGAGTTGTATGCGTAGGGGAAACATAGCCGTAATAGGCGACAAGGACAGCATACTCGCGTTCAAGGCGGTGGGCGTTGACGTCTATCCCGTCAGAAACGAATTCGATTGTGCCGACACGTTAAAAAAACTCGCCCGTACTTACGCCGTGATTTTCATCACGGAAGACATCGCGGAAAAAATCCCCGATTTGTTAAAGCGATACAAAACCCGCCCCTATCCCGCGGTCATACCCATACCGGGAGCGCAGGGCAGTACGGGACTCGGAATGAAAGGAATATCCGACGACGTGGAAAAGGCGATAGGCACGGATATTTTAAGCGATAAATAGTTTTTCTTAAAGGAGAAATAGATGGAAAAGGGAAAAGTAATCAAGGTAAGCGGACCGCTTATTGTGGCGGGCGGAATGTCCGAAGCTAAGCTGTTCGACGTGGTCAAAGTATCCTCGTCGCACCTTATCGGCGAAATCATAGAACTTAGGGGCGACAAGGCGTCTATACAGGTCTATGAAGAAACGGGCGGAATAGGACCGGGGGACGAAGTGTTCTCCACCGAAATGCCCCTTAGCGTGGAGTTGGGGCCCGGACTTATCGAATCCATATTCGACGGTATCCAGAGACCTCTTAACAAACTTTGGGAAAAGAGCGGCGACCGTATAGGACGCGGCGTTGAAGTAAACGCTCTCGACCACGGCAAAGTATGGCGTTTTTACCCCACTGCGAAAGTAGGCGATACTCTTATTCCCGGCGACGAAATAGGTTACGTTATGGAAAACGAACTTATACGTCACAGCATAATGGTTCCGTCGGGCAAAAAAGGCGTGGTGGAAAGCGTAGAAGACGGCGAATTCACGTTGGACGACGTGATAGCCACGTTGGACGATAACGGAATTAAGCATAACTTAACGATGGTTCAGAAATGTTCCGTCCGTAAAGGCAGACCGTACAGAGAAAAACTTTCTCCGAGTATGCCTATGGTCACCGGTCAGAGAGTAATAGATACCTTTTTCCCGATTACGAAAGGCGGCGTGGCGGCCGTTCCCGGTCCGTTTGGCAGCGGCAAGACGGTAGTTCAGCACCAGCTTGCAAAATGGGCGGACGCCGACATTATTATTTACGTCGGTTGCGGCGAAAGAGGCAACGAAATGACCGACGTTCTTAACGAATTCCCCGAGCTTATCGACCCGAAGACGGGAGAACCTCTTATGAGAAGAACCGTCCTTATAGCAAACACTTCCGATATGCCGGTTGCGGCGCGTGAAGCAAGCATATACACGGGTATCACGATAGCGGAATATTTCAGAGATATGGGATATAACGTAGCCATAATGGCGGACTCCACTTCCCGTTGGGCGGAGGCGTTGCGTGAAATGAGCGGACGACTCGAAGAAATGCCCGGCGAAGAAGGATATCCCGCGTATCTGTCGAGCCGACTTGCCGAATTTTACGAAAGAGCGGGTATAGTCAAGGTACTCGGAAGCAAAGGCAAGACGGGCAGCGTCACCGCGATAGGAGCGGTAAGTCCTCCAGGAGGAGACCTTTCCGAACCGGTAAGCCAGGCTACCTTGCGTATAGTAAAGGTATTCTGGGGATTGAGCGCGTCGCTTGCGTACAAACGTCACTTCCCCGCTATAGACTGGTTGCAGAGTTATTCCCTGTACGCCGACAGATTAGCTCCGTGGTACAACGATAATATAGGAAGCGAATGGAACGTTTTACGCGGTAAGGCTATGACGGTGTTGCAGGAAGAAGCGTCTTTGGACGAAATAGTAAGGCTCGTCGGTATGGACGCTTTGGGGGCGAAAGACAGACTTACTATGGAAACAGCCAAGACCATAAGAGAAGACTATCTCCATCAGAACGCTTTCCACGAAGTGGATACCTACGCTTCGCTCGAAAAGCAGTTACGGATGTTGCGTCTTATAATAAACTTCTACGAATTAGGGCAGGACGCCTTACTCAAAAACGTGGATATAGAAGACCTTATCGAAATCCCCGTAAGAGAGAAGATAGGCAGAGCCAAATATATAGAAGAAAGCGATATGGCTCGTTTCGACGAAATAGAAAAAGAATTAAAATCCGAAATACAGGAATTGATAGGATAGGAGGTACGGAATGTTAAAGGAGTATAAGACCATAAAAGAAGTAGTCGGACCTCTTATGCTCGTCGAGGGCGTCGAAGGAGCAAAATACGACGAACTCGTCGAAATAGAACAGGAAGACGGAGAAAAGAGAAACGGCAAAGTCCTCGAAGTCAACGGCGACAAGGCGCTCGTTCAGCTTTTCGAAGGTTCTTCTGGAATTAAAATCTCCACCGCGAAAGCGAGATTTTTGGGGAAGAGTATAGAGCTCGGCGTAAGCGAAGATATGCTCGGAAGAGTATTCGACGGTATGGGCAGACCGAGAGACAACGGCGCGCCCATTATCCCCGATAAGAGAATAGACATTAACGGACAACCTATAAACCCCGTCGCCCGTAACTATCCCGACGAATTCATTCAGACCGGGATATCGGCTATTGACGGACTTAATACCCTTGTCAGAGGGCAGAAACTTCCCGTGTTCAGCGCGTCCGGACTTCCCCATGCGGAACTCGCCGCCCAGATAGCGAGACAGGCGAAAGTTCTTAACAGCGACAGTAAGTTCGCCGTAGTGTTCGCCGCTATCGGTATCACCTTCGAAGAAGCCGATTACTTTATATCCGACTTCCGTAAGACGGGAGCTATCGACAGAACGGTACTTTTTATGAACCTTGCCAACGACCCCGCGATAGAACGTATCGCTACGCCCCGTATGGCTCTTACCGCCGCCGAATATCTCGCGTTCGAAAAGGATATGCACGTCCTCGTAATCATGACAGATATAACCAACTATTGCGAAGCGTTGCGTGAAGTCAGCGCGGCAAGAAAAGAAGTTCCCGGAAGAAGAGGTTACCCCGGGTATCTGTACACCAACCTCGCTACAATCTACGAAAGAGCGGGCAGAATAAGGGGCAAAAAGGGCAGTATCACGCAGATACCTATCCTTACCATGCCCGAAGACGATAAGACGCACCCTATCCCCGACCTTACGGGATACATTACCGAAGGACAGATTATTCTTAATCGAGAACTCAACAAGAGGGGAATAAATCCGCCTATCGACGTTCTTCCGTCGCTGTCCCGTCTTAAAGATAAAGGTATCGGAGCGGGCAAGACGAGAAAGGACCACGCCGACACGATGAATCAGCTTTTCAGCGCCTACGCAAGAGGAAAAGAAGCGAAAGAGCTTTCCGCAATCTTAGGCGAAGCAGCCCTTACCGAAACCGACAGGAAGTTTGCTCACTTTGCCGAAGAGTTTGAAAAACTGTATATCAATCAAGGTTTTGACTGTAACAGAACGATAGAAGAAACTCTTGATTTGGGATGGAGTTTGTTAAGACTTCTTCCGAGAGGGGAGTTGAAACGTATAAGAGACGCTTATCTCGAAGAATATTACGATAGGAAGTAATCGGAGAAAATAAATGGCAAGACTTAACGTAAACCCGACCAGAATGGAGCTTCGTCGCTTAAAGACGAGGTTAAAGACGGCGGTCAGGGGACACAAACTTCTTAAAGACAAGGCGGACGAAACCATAAGACAGTTTATGGCGTACGTCAAGGAAAACAAACGCCTCAGAGAAGAGATAGAGACGGAACTTTCGCTTGCTCTCCGTTCTTTTATGCTCGCAAGCGCGGTCACCACTTCGCAGGTACTCGAAGAAGCGGTGGCTATGCCCGCTTTCAGCGTGGAACTTACCACCGCCGAAAAGAACGTCATGGGAGTCACCGTGCCGCAGATTGCGGTCAAAGCGGGAGATAAAAAGGAGCTTTATCCGTACTCTTTCGCTTCGGTATCGTCGGAACTTGACGGCAGTATCGCGAATCTCAGCGAACTGCTCGAAAAAATGGTCAAACTCGCCGAAGTGGAGAAGACCTGCAATATGCTCGCCGACGAGATAGAGAAGAACAGACGAAGAGTAAACGCTCTCGAATACGTCATGATACCGCAACTCGAAGAAACGATAAAGTATATCACGATGAAACTCGACGAGAACGAGCGTAGCAATACGATAAGGCTAATGAAAGTAAAAACGATGCTCGAAGAAAGATAAGGATAAATTATCTTCAAGAGTACTCAAAAGCCGCTTGATTTCCAAGCGGCTTTTGACATAGGTTAGGGTTTTAATAAATGTTTTTAATGGATATGGAAAGGTATCTCGGAATATCGAACTGATTCCACGGTATTCTGTCCGTCGGGGGATAAACTCTGAAAACGTGGGTTTCTTTCGTGACGGGGTGAATAAGTTTAAGTTCCGTCGCCCAGAGAGCGAGTCCGAATTCCGCAGGAGACTTGCCCTGCCCGTACTTGTTGTCGCCAAATAGCGGATGACCTAACGTAGCCATCTGCACTCTAATCTGATGCGCTCTTCCCGTGTGAAGTTTTATCCAAAGCAAGCTCGACGTGTGGTCGGTAGCGATGGTAGTGTAGTCGAGCACGGCTTTTTTCGCTCCTTCCGTAGCCATCGGCACGCTGTACACAATGTTCTTTTCGGTATCCTTAATAAGGTAGTTTGTAAGCCCGACCAAGGATTTTTCGCGAGGTTCGCCTACGACTACGGCGAGATATTTTTTCTCTAATTCTCCGTTTCGGAGACTTTCCGAAAGGCGTGAAGCGGCTTTGGAGGTTTTCGCAAAGACCATTACTCCGCCGGTGGGTCTGTCGAGTCTGTGGACGAGTCCTACGAAAGCGTCGCCGGGTTTGTTATACTTTACGATAAGGTATTCTTTCACGACGGTAAGCATATCCTTGTCGCCCGTTCCGTCGGGGCAGGAAGGTACGTTTATCGGTTTTACCGCCACGATAATATGGTTATCTTCGAATACTACGTTGAGGTCTTCATAAGTAAATTGTTTCATAATGATTATATCTTAGTTATTTCGTGTTTTTTTGTCAAGTAAATTAGTTTATCCGACGAGAAAACGTAACTTCGCCGCGAGGGTTTTTTTCGGGGGGAAACATAGGTTGTTTTTGCCTTGACAAAAAAGTGTTTAAGCGTTACAATAAACTATTATTAAAAAATATATATTATTATTTGAGGTAATTATATTATGTTAGGCGTTTTACTTGCGGCAAACGACGTCAACGAAAAGCTGACGGAAACGTTATCTCCCGAAAAGGTAAGTCTTTTCGGCACGAGCGTAATGGTCAATCCGTCTTTCTACACCGCTCTCGCCGTGTCCGCTATTCTTATCGTTGCGGCGATTATTTTAAGATTTACCGTCGTGAACAAGATGAAAGACGTTCCCGGTAAGGTTCAGACGATACTCGAAATGTTCGTGGGCGGATTTTCGAAAATGGCGGAAGGCAAGTATTCCGGTTTTGTCGGCGGATATATAGCGATAGCCGCTATCTACATAGGCTTAGGCACGCTTGTGGAACTTTTAGGTTTTCGTCCCATCATGGCGGACCTTAACGCCTGCGTGGCTATGGGCGTGTCCACTTTCGGACTTATATTTTTCTACGGTTTCAAAGCCAACGGAAAAAACCGTCTTAAACATTTCCTTAACCCGATTAACATCGTTACGGACTTAGCGGTTCCCGTAAGTCTGTCTTTCCGTCTGTTCGGTTCTATAATGAGCGGTTTGCTTATTACCGAACTTGTCTATTCGTTCCTGTTTACGTCGTTCGTCGTACCCGTAATAGTGAGCGTCATCACTACGTTATTCCACGCCTTCATTCAGGCGTATATATTTGCTACTTTGTCCACTCTGTTTATCGCAGAGGCGACGGAATAAGAGGAGGTTTATTTTATGTTAGCGTTACTTTCGGCAATCACAAGCGAAGCGTTTTACGCAATCGGAGCCGCGATAGCGGCGTTCACCGGTATCGGAGCCGGCGTAGGTATGGGTATAGCTACCGGCAAGGCGGTAGAATCCATCGCGCGTCAACCCGAAGCGGAAGGCAAGATAAGAACCACGCTTATGCTCGGTCTTGCTTTTGCGGAAACCACGGCTATTTACGGTTTGCTCATAGCTATCCTTATGGTAATCAAACTTTAACGAGGTAAGAAATGGATTTTTTCAGCAAGGAAATTATTCTCGGACTTACCGTTCAGGAATTTTTGTTGCATTTGCTTAACTTCGTCATACTCATCGTAGTGTTAAGACTTCTTCTTTACAAACCCGTAAAGAAGTTTATGAAAAAACGCGACGAAAAGTATAAAGCGGCGCAGGAAAGTTACGAAAATGCGATAAAAAAGACCGAAAGTGCGGAGAAAGACGCCGAGAAGATAATTGACGACGCGCACGAAGAGGCGGTTCATATCGCGGAAGAAGCGCATGCTACCGCTATGGTTCAGGCGAGCGAAATTATTGAAGGCGCCAACGAAGAAGCGAAAAGAATAAAAAAGAGAGCGATAGAAGACGGCGAAAAGGCGAGAGAAAAGGAGAAAGAGAATCTCTACTATTCCATCTCCGACCTTGCCGTGGATATATCGAAAAAGATTATCGGCAGGGAAATAAATTCCGCCGACAACGACGCCTTTATCGACAATTTGCTCGACGGTATAAAGAAGAAGGACGAAGAAAAGAAAGATGCGTAATATCACGGTAAAAACATCGGTGACTCTTACCTCGCCGCAACGTAAAAGGTTGGCGGACTTTCTTAAAGAGAGATACGCGGGCGAAGAAATAACGATTACCTACGCCGAAGAGAAAAATCTTATCGGCGGTATCGTCATAGAGGACGGAGAAACCGTTTTCGACGGTAGCGTAGCGTCGGCGTTGTTCTCGTTCCGAAACAAAAGTAACGCGTACATAACCGAGTCCGTCTCGAAAGGCGAACTCCCCGCGATGTGGAAAAGAGAACTGTTAGAAAAAGTTCCCACCACGCCGCATACCGTCAATTACGGCAGAGTCATTACTTGCGCCGACGGTATTCTTACCGTCGAAGGGCTTAAAGAATGTCGGTATTACGAACTTCTCGAAATAGGCACCGGCGGCTACGCAGTCGCTATGAACCTTATGTCCGACTCGGTAAAAGCGATGCTTATTACCGCCGACAGGAACATAGAATACGGCGTAACCGTCAAGTGTACGGGAAGAATAGTCGAAGTACCCGTAGGCGAAACCCTTTTAGGGAGAGTGGTAAATCCCCTCGGAAAGCCTGTCGACGGAAGAGAAATTTTACATTTCGACAAGGTAAGACCTATCGAAAATCCCGCTCCGCCCATAATAGACCGAGCGAAAGTAAGCAGACCTTTGCAGACGGGTATACTTGCTATAGACAGTATGATACCTATCGGTAAAGGACAGAGAGAGCTTATTATAGGCGACAGACAGACGGGTAAATCGAGCATAGCCGTAGACGCTATCATAAATCAACGCGACAAGGACGTAATCTGCGTGTACGTCGCGATAGGACAGAGAGCAAGTTCGGTAAGTAAACTTATCGCTAAACTGAAAGACGCCGACGCAATGAAGAATACGGTAATCGTGGCAAGCACCGCGTCCGACTCGGCGGCGTTGCAGTACATAGCTCCGTACACGGGTTGCGCCATAGGCGAAGAGTTTATGGAACAGGGTAAAGACGTACTTATTATTTACGACGACCTTACAAAACACGCCAACGCGTACAGAACGATAAGCCTTCTCTTAAAACGCCCGTCGGGAAGAGAAGCGTACCCCGGCGACGTGTTCTATATCCATTCGAGACTTCTTGAAAGAAGCGCGCAGCTGTCGCAGGAAAAGGGCGGCGGAAGTATGACCGCGATACCCATAATAGAAACGCAGGCGGGGGATATTTCTCAATACATTCCGACCAACGTAATCAGTATAACCGACGGACAGATTTATCTCGAAAGCGAACTTTTCCACGCAGGTATAAGACCTGCCGTAAACGTAGGACTTTCGGTAAGCCGCGTCGGCGGAAGCGCGCAGTATCCCGCCGTAAGGAAACTGTCGAGTAAATTAAGGTTGGAACTCGCGCATTTCAGAGAGATGGCGTTGTTTACGCAGTTCGGCGCGGAAGTGGACGAAGATACGAGAAGAATACTTCAAAAAGGCGAAAAAGTCACCGAAGTTCTGAAACAGAAAGAAGGCGACCCGATGAGCGTGGACAGAGAGATAATAACGCTGTACCTAATTAACGGCGAACTCGAATATATTCCGAAAGAAGAAGTCAAACGCTATATAGAAGGTTTTTACAACTATATGGTGAACACCGATTTCAGCACGTTGAAACATCTTCGAGCCGAAGGAAAACTTACCGACGATATAGTAAAGGTCTTGGAAGATAACCTGACTAACTACAACGCATATTATTTTAACGAGAGAAAGAATGCAAAGCGTTAAGGACATAAAAGCGAGAATAAAGAGCGTATCCGAGACGGCGAAGATTACGAAAGCCATGGAGCTTATCAGCGCGTCGAAGATGCAGAAAGCGAGCGTCAGATACAATAACAGTCAGGCGTACTTTATTAAGGTCAGACGTATTCTCGGCGATATTATGCACAATACGGAGTTCGACGAAGACAATATGCATCCGTATCTCGACGGCAAGCGAGCGGGGCGTAAAGCCTACCTTATCATAGGCTCGGACAAAGGGCTTTCCGGCGATTACAACCACGCCGTAAACGAGTTTGCCAAGAGCGTAATAGGCGAAGACGACGGGAGTATAATTTTTTGTATAGGTGACGTGGTTTATAAAAGTTTTTTGCCGCTATATAAAGACGTGCGGAAAATAAACTGTCGCGAAGGCACTCTCGAAGACGCGAGAATAATAGCCACCCACATAGCCGAAGACTATAAGAAAGGGGAAATAAGCAGGGTTGAAGTAATATATATGCACCTTGTGACTAAAATTAAGCAGGAGTGTTCGGTAATGAAACTTTTGCCGATATTAAAGGAAGATTTCCCCGTGGTGAAAGAAAACGAGTATATAAAAAGGCTCGATTTCGAACCCGACGCGATGAGCGTGTTCGCTATACTCGTTCCGCAATATCTCGTAGGTATCCTTTACGGGTGCGTAACGGAAGGAAAGTACGCGGAGCATCTCGAAAGAATGAGAGCTATGAACGCCGCTTGCGACAGCGCGGAAAAACTTATGGACGAGTTACAACTAAACTATAACAAAGCAAGACAGGAAAAGATAACGACGGAACTTACCGAATTGTCGGTGTCGTTGTTGGAGACGGAGTAAAAATGCAAAAATCAGTAAGTATCGGCAAAATCGAACAGATAATAGGAGCGGTCGTAGACGTACGGTTTTACGGGTATATTCCGAAGCTGTACGAAAGACTTAACGCGAATATAGGCGACAAGACGATAGCGTTGGAAGTTCAGAGCTATCTAAACAACGGCGTTGTAAGGACGTTGTCGTTCGAAGGCACCGAAGGGTTATCGCGCGGAGCCGAAGTTTGCGCCACGGGAGAGACTGTCACCGTACCCGTGGGGGAAAAGGTTTTGGGCAGAGTAATGAACGTTTTAGGCGAGCCTATCGACAACAAGGGCGAAATCGAAGGCGCGGACAGATGGAGTATTTACCGTAAAGCTCCCGCCATTACCGACTTAGCCGGCAACACGCAGATATTCGAGACGGGTATTAAAGTAATCGACCTTCTCACCCCGTACGCGAAAGGCGGCAAGATAGGTTTGTTCGGCGGCGCGGGCGTAGGAAAGACCGTGCTTATTTTGGAACTTATTCGTAATATTTCCGCCGAATACAACGGTTATTCCGTGTTTACGGGCGTTGGGGAAAGAAGCCGCGAAGGTAACGATATGATTACCGAAATGACCGAAAGCGGAGTTATTAACAATACCGCCCTTATTTTCGGACAGATGAACGAACCGTCCGGTTCCCGTATGAGAACGGCTTTTTCCGGGCTTACGGTGGCGGAATATTTCCGCGACGTAAAAAAACAGGACGTACTTTTGTTTATCGACAACATTTTCCGTTACGTTCAGGCAGGCAGCGAAGTAAGCGCGTTGCTCGGGCGTATGCCGAGCGCGGTAGGTTATCAGCCCACCCTTAACGAAGAACTCGGTATGCTTGAAGAAAGAATAGCGAGTACGGTAAACGGCGCGATAACCTCCATTCAGGCGGTTTACGTACCCGCGGACGACCTTACCGACCCCGCGCCCGCGGCGATATTTTCTCACCTTGACGCGACTACCGTTCTTTCGAGAAAAGTCGTGGAACAAGGTATCTATCCCGCGATAGACCCGCTTGCCTCGTCGAGCCGTATTCTCGAACCCTCCGTCGTCGGCGCAAGACATTACGAAGCGGCGAGAAAAACGCAGGAACTTTTGCAAAGATACAAAGATTTGCAGGATATTATAGCTATCCTTGGAATGGAAGAACTTTCCGAAGAGGACAAAAAGACGGTTTACAGGGCAAGAAAAATGCAAAAGTTTTTCTCGCAGTCGTTCTTTGTGGCGAGCGTTTACACCAACATGGAAGGAAGATTCGTTCCGCTAAAAAAGACTATCGAGAGCGTAGAAAAAATTCTTAACGGCGACGTCGATTATATTCCCGAAAGCTATTTCCTTTTCGCAGGGGATATAGACGAAGTAATCGCCCGTTACGAAAAGGATAAGAAATGAAAAAATACCTTCTCGAAATGCTGACGCCGGAAAGGACTTTTTTTAAGGGCGAGGTGGACTCGGTCGTAGTGAAAGCCGTCGACGGAGAAACGGAAATTTTAGCCGACCACGTTCCCGTCGTTATCGGACTCGTTCCCGACGTAATAAAGTTGCGGACTGACGACGAAACCAAACTGTGCAGCAACGGCGAAGGGTTCGTAATGGTCGATAAAGAAAAGGTTTTTATTATGTGTCAGACTTTCGAATGGCCGGAAGAAATAGAGTACGACAGAGTAAACAGGGCTATTGAAGAACATACTGAAAGAATGAAAGAAGCCTTGGACTCCGCCGATTACCGCGTAAGCAAAATGACCATCGCGAGAGCAATGGCGAGGTTAAAACTTATAGAAATAAGAGAAAGAATAAAGAAATAGACGAAGGAGGATTCGCCGATGACGCTCAAAAAAACCAACAGGAAAGCGTATTATTATAAGGGAAGAAAATTATCGGGGAAAGAACTATCGTCATACGACCTTACGGACGCGTACAAAGGCACTGTCGCGTTCTCGATTTTGGACGCGCACAACGTCGACAAACCCACCGAAAAGGGAAAACAGCTAAAACTTAAATTCGACTGTCTTGCGTCGCACGACATAACGTACGTCGGAATAATTCAGACCGCCAAGGCGAGCGGACTTAATAAGTTTCCTATCCCGTACGTTTTAACAAACTGCCACAACAGCCTTTGCGCCGTCGGCGGCACGATTAACGAAGACGACCACAATTTCGGATATTCCGCCGCAAAAAAGTACGGCGGTATTTACGTCCCCGCCCATCAGGGAGTAATCCACAGCTATATGAGAGAGAGAATGGCGGGTTGCGGCAAAATGATTCTCGGCAGCGATTCTCACACCCGTTACGGCGCGCTCGGCACGCTTGCGATAGGCGAAGGGGGAGGAGAACTCGTAAAACAACTCCTTGACCAAACCTACGATATACTCTATCCCGACGTCGTCGGGGTGGAACTCGTCGGCAAACCGAAAAAAGGCGTCGGACCGCAGGACGTGGCGCTCACCATAATAAAAGAAACTTTCAAATGCGGTTTCGTCAAAAACAAAATTATGGAGTTTTTCGGATCGGGAATAAAAAATCTCCCCGTCGAATACAGAAACGGTATCGACGTAATGACTACGGAAACCACTTGTTTAAGTTCGGTTTGGGTTACCGACGAAGCGGTTAAGGAATACCTTACAGAGCATAACCGTGCCGACGAATACAAGGAATTAAAGCAAAAAAACCTTTGCTGTTACGACGCGGTCATTAAGGTAAATTTATCTAAGATAGAACCTATGATAGCGTTGCCGTTCCATCCGAGTAACGCGATAACCATTAAAGAACTTTTGTCAAATCCGTATAAATATCTGTCGGAATGCGAAAAACGCGGAAACGAACTTATAAAGAAAGGTTTTTTCCGTCTTACCGATAAAATTACCCCCGACGGAAAAATCAAAGTAGACCAAGCGATTATCGCGGGCTGCGCCGGCGGAACTTACGACAATATCGAAGAGGCTTGCGCTATTTTACGAGGACACGGAGTGGGCGGAAAACTATCGGTAAGCGTTTATCCCGGAAGTATGCCCACATATATCGACCTGTCGAAAAAAGGTTTGCTCGCAGAACTTATGACGGAAGGGGTGAACGTAAAGACGGCGTTTTGCGGACCGTGTTTCGGAGCGGGCGACGTCCCCGCGAACAACGGACTTTCGATAAGACACACGACGAGAAACTTCGAGTCGAGAGAAGGGAGCAAGCCGGGCGAAGGACAGCTTGCCTGCGTCGCTTTGATGGACGCAAGGAGCATAGCCGCTACCGCGCGTAACGGCGGATACCTTACTCCCGCGACCGACGTAGATTACGTTTATAAGAAGAAAAAGGCAGTTTACGACGATAGTATTTACAAGATAAGAATCACCGATTGTTTCGGTAAAGGCGATATAAACTACCCTCTTTGCTACGGACCGAACATAGCCGACTGGCCCGAAATGCAACCGCTTAAAGACAATCTTATTATGAAAGTGGCTGCGAAAATCGACGACGCGGTGACTACCACGGACGAACTTATTCCGAGCGGAGAAACGAGTTCTTACAGATCCAATCCCTTACGTCTTGCGGAATTTACGTTGAGCAGGAAACGTCCCGACTACGTCGGAAAGGCGAAAAAAATAGCGGAAGACGCCCTGTCGGAAAGTTTGCCCGACGAGTACGCCGAGGCGGTTAAACTTACAAAAATAGACGGAAGTATCGAAATAGGCAGCGTAATTTACGCCGTTAAACCGGGGGACGGAAGCGCGAGAGAACAAGCGGCGTCGTGTCAGAGAGTTTTGGGCGGAGTAGCGAATATAGCTAAAGAGTACGCGACGAAACGATACAGAAGTAATTTAATAAACTGGGGAATGTTGCCATTTATTTACGACGGCGACGACATTCTTTGCGACGATATAATAGTAGTTAAGGACGTAAAGAAAGTGTTTGACGAAGGGAAGACGGACGCGTACGTCGTAAGAAACGGTCAAGTCAAAAAAATAGTTTTGCGTATGGACGCCGTCACGGCGAGAGAAAAGGAAATAATACTTGCCGGGTGCCTTATAAACGCTAACAGAAAGGACGTAAAATAAGTTTATGAGAGTAATTGCGGGGAAATATCGGGGAAGAAAAATAATAAGCCCCGTCGGAAACGACGTAAGACCTACTACCGACAAGATTAAAGAAACCCTCTTTAATATTTTGCAGTACGATATTGCCGACGCGGTAGTGGTAGACCTTTTCGGCGGTACGGGCGGACTCGGAGTGGAAGCGCTTAGTCGCGGCGCGAAAAAGGTCTATTTTTGCGATATAGATAACCGCTCTCTTAACCTCATCAAACAAAACGTTTCTTTTTGCGACAGGTCGGAGTACGAAATAATAAAGGGCGATTACGCCGATTGCATCCGCCGACTTGCGTTAAGGGGAGTTAAAGCCGATATAATAATTTGCGATCCGCCGTACAGATTTAAGGAAGGGGAAAGGATACTCGCTAAAATAAAAGAATACGATTTTCTTAACGACGGCGGCGTAATAACGATAGAGAGAGCTGCCGACGACGGAGCTTTGCCCGACAGAGAGTATTTTCTCGAATCGACGAGAGTTTACGGCAACGTTTCTTTGGACATATTCCGTAACGCGTCGAAAGTGGCGGTCACGGGTAGTTTCGACCCATTCACGACGGGGCATAAATTTCTTGTGGAAAAGGGGCTGGAAAGTTTCGGCGCGGTGTACGTAGTAATGTTAGTTAACGAAAACAAAACTCCGTTTCTCTCGGTCGAAAACCGCCTTAAAATAATAGAAAACTCGTTGAGAGAGTATAAAAGACGGGTAAAAATCGAGTTTTTTAGCGGACTTACTATTGACTATTGCCGTGAAAAAGGTATACCATATATAATAAGAGGGGTAAGAAGCCCCGAAGATTTTGCTTATGAAAGAGCAATGGCGGATTACAATCTGCGTAACGGCGGAGTAGAAACTCTTTTTATCGAAGCCGAAGATAAAAAGTTGAGCAGCACTCTCGTAAAAGACAAGTTTTTGAAAGGAGAATCGTTGTCGGAATACGTTTGCGAAGACGCGGTAAAGTACGTCAAGCCGTAACTACGGCCGAGGAGGAAAAATGGAAGATATAAATTTATTGCTCAGTTATATAGAAACGGAAGTTATCGAAGGGAAAAGAACCATTATGGGCAACGGGATTATAGTAAACGGCGAAAACGTACTTAATCTCGTGAAAAGAATCCGCATTTCGCTTAACGAACTCGACGGGAGCAACGTTCTTGCCGAAGCCAACGACAAAGCGCAGAAAATAGTCGCCACCGCCGAACAGCGTAAAGAGCAAATTCTGGACGAAAGCATAATAATAGCCGAAGCCAAAGCCATCGCCGAAAAGACGGTAAGAGACGCGGCGGTAAAGAGAGAGCAGATAGAAACCATTACCGCGCAAAACGTAATAAGGAACTTGAATCAGCTGCAAAATATGTTAAAGGGCGTAAGCACGGAAGTAGACTCTTCTATAAAATATTTCGCAGACCAAGTAAGTCCGAACAGACAGTCAAAGCAGTAGCAAAGACAGTAAAAAACATATTAAAAAAGCCAATATCCCTTGCGTCGCCTTAAAAAGCAGATAATACGCAGGGGATATTTTACATTTACCCAAAAAAGTAAGACTTTGCATAGTCACGCTCAAACCGCCGTTCGTTATTAAAAGGGCGCATATAGGAGCGGTTGTTTTTACGGGAAACCCCGATTTCGACACGAGAAGACAGCCTTTCGTTATTTCTATAAAAGCCGATACTATTCCTTCGGCGAGCGACTTGTCCACGCCGCATTTTATTAGCGGAATAGAAAAAAAATCGATTATTTTCACGTCGGCGCATATATCGAGGACGAGATTGAATACCGCGATGAAGCCTCCCACCACGGCAACGGACAGCAAAGCGGATACCATACTTTTTTTCAACACGCCGTCGGCGTCTATTACGGGAGGAGCGAGAGCGGATTTTTCTTCCGTCGATTTTTTTCTGCGGAAAATAAGACCGTTTATCGCTGTCGCGAGATAATGACTTATCAATATGATAAACCCCGCCGTTTTGTCGCCGAGCATCGTTACGCCCACCGTCCCCACGATAAAAAGAGGTCCCGAAGTGGACGTGAAAGTCGCTGCCGATTTTGCTTCTTCTTTCGTAATAAGTCCGTCGGAATAAAAGTCGGACAGGAGTTTCGCTCCGATAGGGTATCCGCACAGAAGGCTCATTACGAAGACGTAACCGGCTACGGGAGGTGCGTTGTAAAGTTTTTTTAACGGTTTTTTCATTACGAGACCCAAGTCGTAGCCGAAGTTAAGCCCCGAAAGGATAGTGGAAAAGAAGAAGAAAGGGAACAACGCCGGGAAAACGTTAAGGACGAACAAATTAAGACCGTAGCTTACCGACGGCAGATATCTGTCGGGGAAAATTACGATAGGAACAGTCGCGGCTACCACTAAGGCTATATAAAAATATCGTTTGGAAAAACGAGGCGTCTTTACTTTCACGTTTTAGTTTATGAAAAAGAAACGTCGACAAGAATAATTTTTGTTTTTTCGCAGGTATAAAAGAAAAAATCCTGACCATAATCGTAGGGAAAATAAAAAAGCAAGTCCATATGGAGGTAAAACATGGAAAAGAAACGCGCAACGAACGGAAAATTCAAAACTTTCCTTAAAAAGAACGTGTATTACATTATTATGGGAGTTTGTCTTATCGCGATAGCCGCGATGATAACGGTAGCTCTCGTAGTCAAAGACAATAAGGACGCAGTCGATCCCGCAGGTCCTTCGCAGGATATCACTCCGCCCGCCGACGACGTGGTAAAACCCGACGACGATAAGCCCACGGTAGACCCTACGCCCATAGACCCCGACCCCGTCGTTCCTACGCCCACGGCGATAGTGTTCGCTTGCCCCGTAGCCGACGTCAATATCCTTAAAGATTATTCTATCGATACGTTGGTTTGGAACGGAACGTTAAAGCATTATGCGGTTCATACCGGTATCGACTTTGCGGGTAACGACGGCGACAGCGTAATGAGCGCGTATTCGGGGACGGTAAGCAATATCAAATACGACGTCCTTAACGGTTATACCGTGACTATTACCCATAACGATAAACTTACCACTACCTATTCTTCTCTTAACGAACCTACCGTAACCGTAGGACAGAGCGTGCTGAAAGGGGAAGTGATAGGCACTATGGGGGTCACCGCCACTAACGAATATCTCGACGGAGCGCACGTTCATTTCTGTCTTTACGAAAACGGCGAAGTAGCCAATCCGTACGCCTATCTCACCATAGGCGAGAAATAAAACGGATAATAAATAACCGCTTTAAAAAAATAAATTACGGTTACTTCGCAACTTAGGAAAAAGCCTTGAAAAAAAACGTCGGAAGTTATATACTATATCCGTACCAAATAAAAAACAATTACGGAGGTAAAGGATATATGTTGACCAAAGATATGCTCTTAATCGACGCTTTCAAGACCGAAGGCGTAAACGTAGAAGCTATGGCGGAAGTTCTCGGTAATTTCGGAATGCACTGTTTAGGTTGCGCTTTAAGCCACGGCGAAACCATCGAACAAGCCGCTATCGCTCACGGATACGATCCCGACGAAATGCTCAAAGCTCTTAACGAAGCTGCGAAAGCGTAATACGGTAACGTAAAAATTTATAATTAAGGCGTCGCGAAATGCGACGCCTTAGTTTTTGTTAAAAATCAGTTTTTAACATTAAAGAATAAGCAGAACGAGCGGTATAGTCAGCATCGAAAAGATAGTCGACGCAAGCACCGTATAAGACGCCGTTTTTTGCCCGTCGCCGTAGACTTCGGCGAAGTTAAGCACAAGGCTTGCCGTAGGACAGGCGCAGAGTATTACCATAGTGGCTTTTATCGGATAATCGACGGGAAGCCAATTTACCGCAAGGAAAGCCAAAAGGGGCATCGCTATAAGTTTCAGCGCGGCGGCTATATATACTCTCGGTTCGGTAAAGAGAGCTTTAATATCGGACGTAGCGAAACGCATACCCGCTATCATCATGCATAAAGGAGTGGTCATTTTTCCCAAAAGCCCGATACCGTTGCCTAAGACCGTCGGCAGAGTAGTGCCTGTGAAGAATAAAGGTAAGGATACGAGAAGAGAAAGCACCGGCGGATTAAGGAAGATTTTTTTCGGGTGAAAATATTTTTTGTCGCCGGTAAGGATAAAAAATCCGAGCGTCCAGCTCATCACGTTCATTGCGACGATAAAGACCGCGTTGTAGGCGATTACTTCGGGGTTATCGGGGAGTAAGGCTTCGAGTAAGGGTATACCGATAAAACCCACGTTACCGAAAGCGGCGGCGAGAGTAAGTATTCTGTTCCGGCAGTCGTCGTACCTTTTGCGGAGTACAACGTAGCACCCTAAAAGGATAATAAGCATCAAACCGATATTGAGTCCGACGAATATCCCCATATTTTTAACGAGTTCTAATGAGTAGCTCGCTTTTTGAAAAGAATATATGGACAGACAAGGTTGACAAACGTACAAAAGAACTTTCGCAAAAGCTTTTATTTGGTCTTCCTTAACGGCTTTCGCCTTTATCAGAATATATCCGGGGATAAAATAAAGGAAGAGTATAAGAACGTTTATCGCGGTGGCGGAGAACTGCATTAAATTACTCCGTACAGCCTTAAAGTAGAAGTCAATAGATTTTCCGCTTCGGTTTTCACACCGTACAGACGGAGGGTTACCATAAGTCCGTTGTAGGCTATCTCGGTAAGGAAAGAATCCTTGAAAGTGAGAGCATAGATAAGTCCGTTGCCGGCGAACTTAACGTTTGCCTTTATTTCTTCCGACTGATACGACGAAGCTACGTTGGCGATAATTTCGTTCACCGCGGCGGTGACGTCGGATTCCATTTTATCTAAAATCGGCGTTTTCGGCTCCTTAATATCGGGGATAGGTTCTCCTATCGCGAGATTGACAAAACTTTCGGCATACGGACGCAAGAAGGTTTTCGTAAATTCGGAGTATCCGTCCGCCGTGTCGAGCTGCGGAAAAAGTTTTTTAAGAAGGTCGGATAAGTCCAGTCTGCCCGTGTCTATCGCAAACAAAAGAGCCGTCACGAACGCCACTTTTTTCGAGTCGGAAGTAGGTAGCTGTCCGCGTTCTATTACCACTCTTTTATAATCTTCGTTGATTAAATATCCGCTGCTTACCGAACGCAAAATGTCTTTCGTTTCTTCGTCTTCGGTAAGAGTTATGAGAAAACTTCTTATCTCTCTTCCGGCAGTAATAACGTTGCTGTCGAGCAGGCGTTCCATGGCGTTAAGAAAACTGTTCACGACTTTCATAATCATCTCCGTAGTCCTTGTTTGTAATAATAAGTATAACATTGCGGTAAAAAAAACACAACTCACGCCGTGTGTTTCGTAAATTTCGTTTGGTTTTGTCCGAAAATAATTACGGTAAATATTTCGTATATTTATCGAATTGTACGGGGCTTTTTCTTGACAGAATTGCGGATTTGGGGTAAAATCTCATTTGTAGCTTATGCTACGGAACAGTGAGGATAGAATGAGAATTATTAAGCAAATCAAAAAATGCTCCCTTTTCGACGGTTTTACCGACGCGGAAATCAACGAGGCTTTCGATTATCTGCAAGCCCGTATAGTAAAATATTCCCGCGGACAGCTCGTCGCTAAAGAGAACGACCTTCCCGAAGAAATCTGTATACTTCTCGAAGGTAATTTAGTGGAGTTCACCACGAAAAACAGCGGAAAGAGGGAAGTTATACGTTCTCTTATAGACGGCGAATACTTCGGACTTTCGCACTGTTATAATCCCGGCAGGAATTTAGGATATTACGTCGTGGCGGCTCTCGACAGCACCGTTTTGTACGTAGCGGCGGACAGCATTTTCGGTTCCGACATAGGCGACGGGGAGTTTAAGTCAAAACTTATAAAGAATCTTTTGCGCGCGTTGAGCGAAAAAATCGAAGCTCTCGAAGACAACAACGATTACATAACCACGAAAGGTATGCGTAATAAGATAGCGAAACTTATTTACGACAAGTATTGCGAACAGAATTCCCTTACGGTAAGTCTCGGTATGAATCGTAACGAAATGGCTAAGTACCTTAACGTAAGCCGTCCGAGTATGTCCAGAGAAATGGGCAGAATGAGAGATAACGACGATATGTTCACTTTCCGTAAAGAAATTATAGTAATCAAGGATTTGGAAGCCTTGAAAAAACTCGCCGAATCGGCTGAATAGTTTTTTTATAAACTGTGAAATAAACGGCGGCAAACGCCGTTTTTTAATATATAAAAGGAGATAACAATATGAAAATATACGACGACGCAACTCTACTTATCGGTCACACTCCGCTCGTAAGACTGAAAAGACTTGAAAAAAAGTATAATCTTTGCGGAAAAATCTACGCAAAAGCGGAATTTTTTAACCCCGGTTCTTCCGTAAAGGACAGAGCGGCGTTATTTATGATTAACGACGCCGAAAACAAA
This sequence comes from uncultured Eubacteriales bacterium, assembly GCA_902766965.1. Lineage (GTDB taxonomy): Bacteria > Bacillota > Clostridia > Christensenellales > DTU072 > CAG-1782. The sequence goes on from CACXFJ010000118.1 coordinate 28,297, forward strand.
GGACTTCTCAAAAAAGGCGGAACGGTCGTCGAACCCACCAGCGGCAACACGGGGATAGGTCTTGCCTGGATATGCGCCGTAAGGGGATACAGACTTATATTGACCATGCCCGAAACGATGAGCGCGGAAAGGCGGAAACTCGCCAAAGCGTACGGAGCGGAAATAGTCCTTACTCCCGGTGCTCTCGGTATGCAGGGAGCTGTCGACAAGGCGAAAGAATTAGTAAAAGAACTCGACGCCTTTATGCCCGACCAGTTCGCAAATCCCGCCAACGCGTTAGCGCACGAACGGACCACCGCTATCGAGATACTCGAAGACACCGACGGCAAGGTAGATTATTTCGTGTCGGCTTTCGGCAGCGGCGGAACGGTCACCGGAGTAGGCAAAGTCTTAAAAAGAGAACTCCCCGACGTGAAAGTAATCGGTGTAGAACCCGCTTCTTCTCCGCTTTTATCCGAAGGACGTGCAGGAAAACATAAAATTCAGGGGATAGGAGCGAACTTTATTCCCTCCCTTCTCGACGTAAAGGTAATGGATAAAGTCGTTACCGTAAGCGACGAAGAAGCCTTCGAATACGCGAGAGATTTGGCAAAAACCGAAGGCCTTTTGTGCGGTATAAGCAGCGGAGCCGCCCTTTGCGCCGCTTGCAAAATAGCCGCCGACGGCGAGAATAAAGACAAAAATATAGTAGTCGTGTTCCCCGACACAGGCGAAAGATATTTAAGTACCGACCTTTATTCGCTGTAATTTATTTTAAGACGTCGGCGAAGCGAAAGGATATTCGGATTACGCCTTGACGTTTCGGCTACGCTCAACGTGACGATAAGGCAAATAACGAAAAAATCGACGAAAAAGCCCCGAATTTCGGGGCTTTCGCATTATAAGCGGATAGTAATTATTTGAATTTCCATTCGGTAGCTTTTCCGTAGTAAATTCCGAGAGGTTCGTAATGAACTTTGCACGCGGCGAAAAGGCTTGTTTTACCGGTGTAAGTTTCGAGATAGGGGATATGTTGGAAATAGTTGGCGTCGTATTCTCCGTTAGCTACGGCGTCGTTTTGCAAGGTCCAGTCGAGGACGGTGACTTTAAGGTCGTAGCCTTTGTCGGCAAGGAGAGCCTTGACGGAACCGTTAAGAACTTCCGCATGGGGCGTGTCGGACGCGCAGACTTTTATTTCCGTTCCGTTTCCGTTTACGGTAGCGTCTTTGGTTTCTCTCAAATCTATCTGGGTGGAAGAGTCGCAGGTCATCGCGCCCAAGTATTTATTTTTGAAGTAGTCGGACACTTCCGCGGACAGAAGCGCGTTCGTAAGAGCGTCTATTTTCTGTTTGTATGCGGCGTCGTTTGCGTAATCGTTCTTTCTGGCGGCAAGCACGTTGGCTTTGCCGGATACCTGAACGGGGTCGTTTTCGACTTCGGCTCTCTTATCGGCGGATAGTTTGCCGGTGTAAGCGGTGTTGCAGGGAAGGAGAGCGTAGTCGTAGTCGCCCATGGACGGTACGAGTAAGTTCTCGGCGACCAAAGTAACTTTGACGGTACCCGCCTTGTTTACCCACGATTTGCTCGCTTCTGATATGTTCAGTTTGCCGTCGTCGGTTACGGGATAGTTTTTGCCTTCGGCTTCTTTCGAGATTACGCCTTTCGCTTCGAGAAGTTGGAAAGCGCGGACGGCGTTGGATTCGTCGTCGCAGATTTCGAAAGTAATCGCTTTTGAATTTTTACACGCGGCAAGAGCGAACACGGAAAAAACACATACGACGCACAGCGTCAGGACGAGAAGGGCAGAGGTTAGTTTTTTCATTTTAATATTCTCCTTTTGTCGATTTTTTTGGCAAGTTTAAGTCCTAATTCCTGTATGAGTTGGACGATGACTACGACTACGGCAATGAGTATCCAAAAGACGGATTGTTTTAGATAATCTCCCGTATGTCTGGTGTAGTAGGTGTATATTCCCGAAATAAGTCCGCCCGCGCCTATATTGTACGCAAACGAAGTGTAGCCTATTATGCTTACCGCGACTACCGCCGCGCCCGTAACGAGCGACGCTTTGGATTCGGGGAGTAAAACTTTGGTTATTAACTGGAAATCGGTCGCGCCGAGGGAACGAACGGCTTCTATTTCGCCGGCGGGTACTTCGGCAAGCGACTGTTCGACCATTCTCGAAACGAAACCGAACGCGCAAACGGTAAGGGGAATAAGGATAGTGTACCATTCTCCCGTGCCGGTGCCGAACCAGGCTCGCGACCAGGGTATACACAGCACGATTATTATAAGGCAGGGGACGGAACGCAGTATGTTCACGATAAGTCCCACTATTGCGTTAAGCCACTTGCAGGGTTTAAGTCCGTTTTTGCTCGTCACGTTGAGAAGAATTCCGCAAGGAAGACCGAAGAGGTAGGCAAGAGCCGTCGAAAGGACGGTCATAAGCAGAGTTTCTCCGCTAAGTAAAAGAATATCAGCAAAAGTCATCGCTGTCCACCTCCTCGAATTTTACGCCGTTTTCGTTAAGATAAGCGGAAAGTTTTTCTATATCTTCGTCGTAATACGGCAGTCTGAATATCGTCTGTCCGTAGATTTTATCGTTTATTACTTTCGTCTCCGCGTAGATTATGGACAGAAGAATATTACATTCCTGTATGATATTCGTTATTATGGGTTTGTCGGTAGACCCGTCGAAAACGAGCTTAACGAACTTCTCTCCCCTGAAGCCCGCGTTTATTTTGCCGGCATAGATAAGTTTTTTCGCAATAGGCTCTTTGGGTGACAAAAATACGTCTTGCAGATACCCTTGCGTCACTATTTCGGAGTGGTCTATTATAGCTACCTTGTTGCAGACGGCTTCGATTACCGACATCTGATGAGATATTATTACTATCGTAAGACCGAGTTTTTTGTTGAGTTCTTTAAGTAATTCCAATATGGATTTCGTCGTTTCCGGGTCGAGAGCGCTCGTCGCTTCGTCGCATAAAAGGATTTTCGGATTAGTCATAAGAGCGCGGGCGATAGCCACTCTCTGTTGCTGTCCGCCCGACAGCTGCGACGGATAGGCGTCGAGTTTGTCGCCGAGTCCCACCGTCTCCAAAAGTTCTTTCGCGCGTGCTTTTCTTTCGGCGTCTTTATGCAGTTCTCCCGCGAGTTCTACGTTTTTCAGTACGCTCCGTTGTTGCAACAGGTTAAACTGTTGAAAAATCATCGACACGCTTTTGCGTATTTCACGCAGCCTTTTTTTGTCGGCGGAAGTGAGGTCTTCGCCGTCGATGAGAATTTTGCCGCAGGTGGGGCGTTCGAGTAAGTTTATGCACCTGACGAGCGTAGATTTTCCCGCCCCCGACAGACCGATTATTCCGTAGATATCGCCGTCTTCGATTTTAAGATTGACGTCGTGCAGGGCGACGAATTTTTCTTTCGCTCCGCCGTAGGCTTTGCTTAGATTCTGTATCTCTATCATATAATCTCCTTTACGTTATTCATAAAAAAAGCAGTAAGTCCGTAAACTTACTGCTCCTTACCGTCTGAAAAAAGGGAATAGGCTTACGACTTTTCGGCAACACGAAAATTACACATGACACCCGTCATGCGCATAATCATATCCATAGCCATAGTAGAACCGAAATTTGTCATAAACTTCTCCTTGCTCTCAAAGTGTATCATTAAGAAATACGCCTTGTCAACGACTTGACGCCATTAAAAGAAATTTTTACCTATTATTTACCGTAATCGTCAAAAAGACTTTTTTCTTTCGGAATCAGTCTAAATCTATGTTTTGCGCAAGAAAAGAATCATCGTCCAAAAATTCGCTCGGCGTAATGCCGAGACCGTTCGACAACATAATAACGGTTTTTAACGAAACTCCGTTCGTACGCCTTTGCATAATGCTTTTTATCGTCGGGAAAGGAACTCCGCTGAGCTGGGATAGTCTGTATTGCGAAATTTTTCGTTCTTCGAGATATTTGCACAACCTGTCGGCGACGACGTTATTTATTGTTTTCATACTTAACATTTTAATATACCAAATATATAAGATAGGACGGCGTATCATTCTTTGGGTTGACATATCGTCTTATATGTGTTAACATTAGGATTATACATAATCCCAAATATTATACTGGAGGCTCAAAATGAAAAAAGGGGTATTTCAAATAGTGACGTTAGCTGTGTTCGTGATACTTCTGAGTGTGACGCTATGCGCGTGTTCGCTACTCGGTAGCGGTTCCAAAGATAAAGACAAAGACGGAAATGTCGATAAAAAACTATCCGGAATATTCCCGACGACGGAAACGCCTAAATGGAGTTCGGCGTCCGGTGAAATTTTCGAATACAGAGAAGAATCCGACGCAGATACGGGCAGTCAAAAAATTATAGTCACCGGATTGAAGAAAAAGACGGAAAAACAAGTAGTGATACCCGACGGCGTAAACGAGATAGCCGAAAATGCTTTCACCGGGTGTAATAATATTATAAGTCTTGTAATATCGGATACCGTGACGAGTATAGGAAGAGCCGCATTCTACGAGTGTACGGGACTCATCGGAGTGTCCGTAGGCAAGAACGTATCGAATATAGGCGACGAAGCCTTCGGCGGATGTTATAAGCTCGTTGAAGTATATAATAAGTCGTCCCTCGATATTATGGCAAGAAGCGGAGATAACGGAAATATAGGGTATTACGCGAAGAACGTGTATGACAAAGCGGACCTAACGAGACTTGACGTAGACGATAACAATTATATAAGTTATATAGACGGCGACAAAAAGACTCTTATGGGGTACTCCGGCACGCAGACCGAACTTGCTTTGCCCGACGGAGTGACCGATATCTATCATTACGCATTTGCTTTCAATGGTTCCGTCAAGAAAGTGACTATGAGTAAGGACGTTATTATGACGGGAGACGGTGTGTTTACCGGTTGCACCGCTCTTAAATACGTAGAGTTCAGCGGAAAAATAAAGAAAATCAGCCGCGGCGCATTCTATGGGTGTACCGCCCTTAACGGCATAGCGATACCGGAGACCGTGACGAGCGTCGGCGAATATGCTTTCGCTTTATGTACCTCTCTGACGAGAGTTATTGTCGGAACAAACGTAAAGAAAATAGAGGAAGCCGCTTTTTATAATTGTTACAAACTCGTAGAGGTATATAACAAATCCTCTCTCGATATCAAGGCGGCAGCCGCAAGCGACAACGAGCCGAGCAGCGCGGTTGGCGATAACGTAGGTTACGGCGACATAGGAAAATACGTTAAATACGTGTACAAAGAAAGCGGCAAGAGCAGACTTGCTACCGACGAAAAAGGTTTTGTCGTTTATGCCGACGGAATAAACAAGATACTCGTCAATTATATCGGAGAAGAAACCGCTCCCACTTTGCCGTCCGAAGTTACGGAAATAAACGATTACGCATTCTACGATTGCGATAAGATTACCGAAATAAAGATTCCGAGCGGTGTGACGAGTATCGGGAAATCCGCCTTTTTAGGATGCGACGAACTTACCGAAGTAACCATTCCTGCCGAAACGACGAGCATAGGAAGAGACGGAATTTTAAGAGATTGTCCTAAATTAGCCAAGGTTTCACTTCCGACGTCGGCTATAAAGGCGTTGAACGGAGCAAGAGTAAAGAAAGTAGTCGTTACGAGCGGAGAGACGATACCGGAAATGGCATTTTCTGGACTGAAAGAAATGACGGAAATAATTCTCCCAGCCGGCTTGAAGGTCATAGGCGACGGGGCTTTTTACGGCTGTACCGGCTTGACCGACGTAATTATTCCCGATACCGTGACGGGCATAGGCGACGGGGCTTTTTACGACTGTACCGGCTTGACCGACGTAATTATTCCCGATACCGTGATGGTCATAGGCTCCGCTGCGTTCGCAGGCTGTGAAGGAATGAAAGCCTTATATTATAAAGGGACGGCTGAACAGTGGAATAAAATAACGGTGTCAGGAGAAATCGGCACAGAAGCGAAACGTTACTTCTATTCGGAGACCGCTCCGACTAAAGAAGGAAATTATTGGCGCTACTTCGACGGTAAAGTTTTCGTTTGGGAAACGGTACACATTCATTCTTTCGGCGAATGGACGGAGAAGACGCCCGCTACCTGCGTGACGGATAAAGTAGAACGCAGAGAGTGTCTCTCTTGCGGCGTGGAGCAGACGAGAACGGTAGAAAAAACCGCGTTGGGACACGAGTTGGAACGACACGAAGCGCAAGTGCCCACTTGCACCGAAGTAGGGTGGGACGAGTATGAAACCTGTACCCGTGGCGGGTGTGACTATACTACAAGAAAAGAAAAACCGGCATTGGGACACGACTACGATGAGAACGATATTTGCAGAAGATGTAGAGAAGAAAAACAAACGGACGTGAGCAAGTTTACGTTTGAATACGATGCAGAACAAGGCGGATATACCATTATAGGATATGCCGGAGAAGAAGCAGATGTAATTATTCCCAAAAAGTACAATGACGGAACGAATGGCGTAAAGGATGTCAAAGCGATAGCTAATCATGTTTTCAATAACAAAGTTGGACTAATCAGTGTAAAAATTCTTGACAACGTGACGAGTATCGGTGCAAATGCGTTCAGTGGTTGCGTCAGTCTTATAGACGTTCACTATAACGGAACGAAAGAACAATGGAACGAAATAACGAAAGCCGAAGATATAGGATTTAACGACGGAGTTACGAGGACGATTCATTGCACCGACGGAACTATAGTAATAGGCGACGTTAGCGGTGGCGGAAGCGAAGAAGCGGTAGGCGAATAACGCCGTCGATTGAATA
>CACXFJ010000119.1 GCA_902766965.1 uncultured Eubacteriales bacterium
CGTTCGACCCCCGATTTGCTTTATTATACCGAAAAAGCACCGCGATATTACGGTGCTTTTTCGATATGGTGCCGATGGTGGGGGTCGAACCCACACGATGTTGCCATCACGGGATTTTGAGTCCCGCGCGTCTGCCAGTTCCACCACATCGGCGAATTACTTTTTGTATTTTATCATAAATACTTTATCGTTGCAAGTAATTTTTATTATTTACAGATATTTTTATAAGAGATATGTTCTTTTTTTCGGTTTTAGGTTACAATATAAGGTAGCAATATTTTATCTGCGCAAATAATATGTTATATGCGCATTGAGGACATTATTATGCAAAAGATACTTTGGACTGACGTCGAACGTGCGGCAAAAAAGAACTTCGTCGACCTTATCATGCGTTGCGAAAATCACTTCAAAGAGCAAATTAAAGTCGTCGCGGACGAAATCTACGGCAGGCGGCGGACTCGAATCATACTCGTGGCGGGACCGTCTTCTTCGGGCAAGACCACGTTTTCGCGTTTACTTAACGACGAACTTCAGAAAAAAGGCGTCAAGGTCCACTATATCGGTATGGACGATTTTTTTATAGACCGCGTAAAGGTGCCGTTCCTTGCGTCGGGCGTTCGCGACTTCGACTCGCCGGTTGCGTTGGATATACCGTTACTTAACGAAGTAATCGGCGGCGTATTGCGTTCGGAATGGGTGGAAATCCCCGAATACGATTTTCTTAAAGGGGAAAGGAGAAAAGAAAAAACTTTCCTGAGGCTTCACGACGAGGACGTAGTGATAATAGAGGGTATCCACGCTCTTAATCCCGCCGTAATCGGAGACAACGACTCTTCGGACATCGTAAAAATCAGCATTATGCCGCGCAAGACGTACGTTATGCCGTCCGGAAAGCTTTTTCCGCCCGACGAACTGCGTTTACTTCGCCGCACCATTCGCGATTTTTATACCCGCGGATACGACTTGAAAGAAACTTCCGACCAATGGGACGAAGTCCTCAAAGCCGAGCGAAAATATATCACGCCCTACACCGATTACGCCGACTATTTTATCGACAGCGCTTTCGATTATGAACTTTTTATCTATAAACAATGCGTCGGCGACGCTCTCGACGACTGCGATATAGCTAAATACGCCGATATAAAAGAAGTTCTCGGCGAGGTATCTTTAATGCCGAAAACCGAAATCCCGAAGACGTCGCTTCTGAACGAGTTTGCTTTAAGTTCGGATTCCGCGCAATAATACTTTTTTCGATTCGGTACATAATAATCGTATCCGTCTTAATTAAGGCGAACGGAGAAATCCGTAAAAAGGAGATTATTATGAATAAAATGAAAAAATACCTTGCCGAATGTATAGGCACCATGGCTTTGGTATTATTCGGTTGCGGCGTGGCGGTGGCTACGGGCGCGTCGGATAATGCGGGAGTTATTGCCACGGCTCTCGGTTTCGGTCTGGTTTATCTTACAATGTCGTTTACGGTAGGTCACGTTTCGGGTTGTCACATAAACCCCGCCGTGTCCTTCGCTATGTGGCTCGATAAGAGAATAACTTTCGGAGAATTCATCGGTTACTTTTTAAGCCAAATAATAGGAGCGGCGATAGGTTCGCTGTCGGTGGCGTTGTTTTTCGGTTCGTTTGCCGATCTCGGCGCAAACACCGTCCAACCCGTCCTTACCTCCGCCTACGGCAACGCTTCGATATGGGTTGCTCTCGCGGTGGAAACCTTGCTTACTTTCGCGTTCGTTTTCGCAGTGCTCGGCGTAACCGAAAAAACCGAAAACAAACTTGCTATCGGGATAACGACCGGACTTGCTCTTACTATGGTTCACCTTCTCGGAATCCGTCTTACGGGTACGAGCGTAAACCCCGCGAGAAGTCTTGCGCCCGCCTTGTTTGAAATGATTGCCGGTAACTTCGCGCCCATAAGTCAGATATGGATATTTATCGTAGGGCCTATGTTAGGAGCCGCTTTTGCGGTAGTTTTGTTCCGCGTTTTGTGGAAATGCCGTTGTTCCGACGTCGCTTGCGACTGTGGCGAAAAATGCGACTGCAAATAGTTTTCGGTATCTGAAATCGGAATTTAAGGATACTAAAAAAGCAAGTTCTTTAATCATTAAAGAACTTGCTTTTCGTGGTTTTCAAAAGGTTATCACAAGATGTCTTTCAAAAAGTCGTTTACTAAATTATACGATTTTTTTCCGTTATAGACGTAAGAAGAATGACCTTCGCCTTTTATTATTGCTGAGCGCGAGTATCTGATATTATTAGCCATAAATACGGTGTCTTTCAAGTTTATCATATCGTATTCACCCGCCAATATGTAGGCAGGAATTTTGATTGACTGCAACTGTTCCTTCGTTATGTTAGGCTCGTTCAGCATAAGGTCGTTAAGTATGCTCTTTTTGAACAGGTTATCTATTCTCGTCCAAAGACGCGCATAAAATTTTAGTTCTTTCGGATTTGTATTCGCGCCGAAGCAAACGATACCTTTTAATAAATCGGGGTAGTTTATCGCGGCTACGAGGGCGTTAATTCCGCCGTCGCTGTGTCCGATAACGACAGGCTTTTCTATACCGAGCGCGTCGATGAATTCTTTAAGGTCGCTCGCCATAAGGTCGTAGCTTATTTTATCGGTGACGGTGCTTTGCCCGTGGCATCGGCTGTCCACCATATACACTTTGTATCCCGTGGCAAGATACCTTCCGAGGTCTTCGAGGTTTTTGTAGCTGCCGGCGTTTCCGTGTACGAGGATAAGGGGATAACCTTCGCCTATCGCGACGTAATGTACGTTGACCTCCGATAGTTGAACGAACCCGTCGAAAAGGCTGTCCTCGTTTCTTTCGGGAACTCCTTCCGTCGAAATTTTTACTAAATTAAATTTTTTACTCATAGCATTCACCGTTATAAAATACGCTCCTGCGGAAATTCCTATCAACGCGATTAAAATAGCGATAACTATCAGCGTTTTTGCCGTTTTTTTCATCACCAATCTTCCGTTTTGTTCGTATTTTTTACGTCGTCGTAAAAATCGTGATACTTTTCCGAAAATCTTCTGTTGGTTTCCTCGAGGTCGAAAGACCGTCTTTCCGCCTTTTCGGGGGTTAAAAAATCGGTGCGTTTGCCTTTTTTCGTACCCAAAACAATATCGACGACGTCGTAAATATCATCAAGGACTTTTACACCCGTTTCTTGCAGTCTGCGTTCGGAAACGTTGCCGCTGCGGACGAGTACGCAGTCCATACCGAGAGCGTTCGCCACTTCGATATCGTGATGCGTGTCGCCCACCATGAGAATTTTGCCCTCGGGACGGTGTTCGGCAAGATACGCCTTACCCGCTTCGATTTTGCTAATCGCATGCACGTTATCCAAGGCGATAATATCGGTAAAAAAACAATTAAGTCCGTATTTATTCAAGGCTTCGAGCAGAATGTTTTTTTCGCACGCGCTGAGAATATATTGTTTTACGGAGTTAAGGAAGAGTTTTTCCAAAGTTTTTTTGGCGTTTTTACGCAAACCGTACTCCTGCGTAAGGTAGTTTTTTATAAATTCGTCGGCTAAATCCGCATACGACTCTTTCGTAAAATCGAACCCTATCGCCTCGTAATAGTTCTGTATCGGGAAGGCAAAATGTTCTGCGTGGAATTCGGGCGTAAGGGAAGGCAAGTTCCTTTTAGCCAAAGAAACGTTCACCGCGTCGATGTTTGCCAGGGTATCGTCAAGAAGAGTTCCGTTCCAATCCCAAAATACCGCTTGATAGTTCATTAGAATCTCCGTTTGTAAAAATTTTTCATCGAATATTATTTCCGATAACTAAAATATTGTAACATAACGAAAAAATATTTTCAATGAGTTGTAAAAAGATAAAAAGTGTAGTATACTTATTGCCATAACCTTGATTGTAGCGATTGAGCAGCGTCGAAACGACCATAGTCGAATAGTAAATCCGCCGATATAAAACAGCTTAGGCGAGTTTAACGTCTTCCGATTATGCCTTTCCTCAAACCTCTCGACGTTGCAAGAGAATGCGTTAGCTTGTAATGGCTAACAGACAACAACTAAATAAATAAAACTTGGAGCTGTATCGAAGTGGTCATAACGGGGCGCACTCGAAATGCGTTAGCCATTAACTTGGCACAAGGGTTCGAATCCCTTCGGCTCCGCCATTAGGGAATAATACGAACACCGAGACAAATTCGGGGTTCGTATTATTTTTTAAGGGATATTTCGGCGGAGGGGTTAGTTTTTTTGGGGGAAGAGTGAAGGTTGTGTGGGGGTCGAGGTTTTGATTTTTGTTACGGGGTTAAGCGTTTGAGTCGGATTGAAGAAGGTTAATTAGTTGCGGCAAGTTTTAATCGGCGTTGCGCGAGGGTGCGGGGCGTAGAGAAGGTCGCTTGTCGCAGGTTTTCGGGTAGGTCGGCAGGGGGGATTTTGAAAAACGCATAAGACGAGTTGACAGGGGTTTAGGTTTGTATGTTATGATAATTTTGAGAAGAGGAGTAAGACGAGGCGTGTTTTGGGGGGTAGGGACCCTTTGACAAGCGGGCGACAATACCGGCGTGCGATACCCGAAACGGTACGAGAGGAGTGAAAAACATGTTTGAAAAATCGACGGCGATACAGGATTTGCCATTTTACGAATATCTTTCGGATGAACAAAAGGAAGTCGTATTGAACGATTCCGAAATCGTAGTATGCAAAAAAGGCGAGGTCATTACCGGGCTTATCAATCACTGCATAGGTCCGTTTTTGATACTTGACGGCGAAGTCCGGGCGATAATCGACGATGAAAATTGCAGAGAAATCACTTTGTTTGTGTTGCGCGATAATGAAATGGGATTGCTGTCGGCGGCTTGTATTTTGGAGCATATTACGTTCGACGCAAAGTTCGTGGTAGAAACGGACAGCGTTCTTTTGGTGATAAAATCGTGTGCGGTCAAGAAGATTATGGAAGAGAACATACAGGTCCGCTGCGTGATTTTCGAAACGTTAGCCGACAGGTTTTCGTTTTGTATGGAGACTTTGCATAATCTTTTGTTTACGCGTTACGAGAGGCGAATGGCGGCGTTTTTGGTGGAAAGATACGTATACACGGGAGAAACCGAGTTCAATATCACTCAAGAAGAGATTGCTAAAATGACAAGTTCCGCAAGAGAAGTCGCCGGGAAAACCATAAGACAATTTGCGCAAGATGGTATGATCGAATACGGACGAGGCAAAATAAAAATTCTCGACGTACAAAAATTGAAAAAATTGATGTAACGAATCTTATATTTTTATAACTTTTTACAACCGACCGAGCGGCAAAACGCCCGGTTTTTTTATTGTGGGAGCAACTCTCTTTCTTTGCCCGAACAAGGCTATTATAATGGTGCAAAAAAAGGAGTGTTACGATATGGGTTATTTGCTGACGTTTCTTGAAGGACTTGCGTCGTTTATATCGCCTTGTATGCTTCCGATGATACCGTTGTATCTTTCCTATTTTGCCGGCGACGACGAATCCGAGGAGGAGCCTCAAACGACGATTGTCAATACGAATACGGAGGCGGCGGAAGTAAAAAACGCCGATTCCGCGATTTCCGACGAGAACGAGGAGACGGCGGGAAATAACGGGCAAACGACGGGCGAGAAGGTTTCGGACGGCGGGAAAGAAACGTCCGTCGAAACGGTAGCGGATACGAACGCCGAAAAAACCGCCGCGGCGAAAAAACCGAACGTAAAAAAATATCGCGTGCTTATCATGTCGTTGTTTTTCGTGCTCGGGTTTACGCTGATGTTCGTAGTATTCGGCGGTCTCGTGGGGCTTGTGAGCGGATACGTAGCTAAATACAAGAAAATCATAAACATTGTTGCCGGCGGCATAGTCGTCATATTCGGCTTGTCGTATATAGGACTGTTCAGATTGCCGTTTTTTAAGGGAATCGCAAAGTCGCATAAGATAAAAAGCGTATGGTCGGCGTTCTTGTTCGGCATAGTGTTTGCGGTGGGAGTAGGACCGTGTACGGGCGCTTTTTTGGGTTCTGCGCTTGCTCTTGCATCGACGTCGGGGACGGTGGCGAAAGGAATAGCGCTGTTGTTGTGCTATTCGCTCGGCATAGGGATTCCGTTTATCGTCACGGCGATACTGACGGACAAAACGAAAAAGCTGTTCGGCTTTATAAAGCGGCATTTCAAGGTGATAAAAATCATAAGCGGGAGTTTACTCGTCGTAATAGGAATATTGATGGCGACGGGCGTCATGGATAAACTCGGCGCGATTATAAAATAGGAGGCATAAATATGACGAAGAAAGTAGTTTTGATAATAGTTATCGTAGCGCTGTTTGCGGGCGTCGTGACGGGTGCGTATTTCGGATACAAAAAGCTGTCGGGCAAGACGGATATCCCCGGTGGTCAAAGCCCCGCCATACAAAACAAGGGCGACTATAAAGACTTCACGGTCACCGACAAGGACGGTAAAGAGGTCAAGCTGTCCGATTTTATCGGCAAACCCATAGTAATCAACTTTTGGGCGACGTGGTGCCCGCCGTGCAGATCCGAGCTTGCGCATTTTGACAAACTTGCAAAGGAGTATGAAGGAAAGGTTCACTTTTTGATGGTGAATCTATCGGGAGAAGACAAGCGGAGCGTTAAATATTTCGTGCAGAGCAACGGTTATACTTTCCCGCTTTATTTCGACGATACGAACAGCGGCAGTAAAGCGTATTCGGTTTCGTCCATTCCCGTGACGGTGTTTATAACCGCAAAGGGCGATATCGGAGCGCAACGCATAGGAGCGATGAGCGAGGCGACGCTCAGAAGTTATATCACGCAGTTATTAAACAAAGGAGAGTAAGTTACCGTGTTAGAGGTAGGAAAAAACAGTTTTCAGAAAGAAGTAATTTCTTCGGACAAACTCGTGCTTGTGGATTTGTACGCAACCTGGTGCGGACCGTGCAAAGCGCTCGCGCCGATTTTGGAAGACTTGGAGAAAAAGTACGACGGCAAAGTCAAAGCGGTCAAAATAAACGTCGATGAAGAAGAGAGCCTTGCCGTAAAACTCGGCGTCATAAGCGTACCCACCGTCGTTTTTTACAAAAACGGCAAAACGGTAGCCTCCTTTGTAGGCGTAAGGAGCGCGTCGGAAATAGGTAAAATCATCGAGAAAAACCTTTGACGAAGCGGCGGAACGTCAGTTTGCGTAAAGCTGCCGATTTTGAGTTTGAAAAGTCGCCGGTCTGCAAAAAGTCGCTGCGGAAACGGTTTTTGACGTCGGAGTACGCAGCGATTGTCGTACGCGGCCGGAACAAAAAAATGAGACGGGAATAACGAATTTTTAAGCGAAACGTATGTCGTTACGGCGTGCGGTTTCGCTTAGTATGCGAAAAGAGCCTTAAAAAAGTCGAGAAATGAGACTAAGTCTCTTTACAGAAAGATCGCTTGCGGATATAATGTTGCCGATTTTTAATATAAAACAAAAAAATTTGACGATAAAATCAAGTTTTAAGGAGAAAAAATGAAAAGAATAGGAATGATTATCGCGTTGGCTTTCGTACTTATCGTAGGCGGAGTATACGCAACGTTCAGTTATGCTCAAAACGACGTCGGGACTGTAAACACGGCGCTCAATAAATCCATTGCCGAAAGCACTACGACCGTGGCAAAAGGCACTGTTGCCGTTGACGTCGACGGATTCACCGTTCGCGTGGACGATAAAGGCGTACTCGACGGCGGAAGCGGAACCCTTGTGACCGGATACAAGTCGCAAGGCACGGTAAATTTGACGTTTACTCCTGCGAAAGGAGCGGACCAAGAGGTCGTTGACGGAGGCGTAAATCTCAAAATGGAAATCGCTTTTGAAAACAACCGGTATAACGGCACGGACATTTTCAAAACCACGACGGCATATCAGACGACGGGTATTATCCTCGGGAAAGGAACGAAAAACGACGTAAGCGGCAAGTTCGAATACACCGTCGATCTTGCTCCGTACCTCGCGGTCAATGAAATCTCGTTGCCGACGAATGCTGATTACAACAGTTTTCTGACGGCTTTCACCAATGCGAAAATCAAAATTACCGTAAGCGAAGTAAAGTGAAGGAATAGACTATGACGGGCTACGAAATTTATATTTTCATTCTATGTTTGATTGTATTCGTGGCGTTGACGGCGTTTTTTGCCACGATGATAACTCTTTACGTAAAGATGCAATTAAAGCTCATACGAGGCGGTCTTGCGGATGAGGAAATAAAACGGCAATCGAAGGACGCAAAGCGTAATTCCGCTTTACGTCTGGTAGAAAAAATCGTATCGGGATTGTTTTTGGCGTGCGCAATAGTCGTTTTTTCGCTGTCGTTGAGCGTAAAAATCAACGAGAATAAACCTGTCGGACATAGCGTCGTCAAAGTAGTAAAAAGTCAGTCGATGGCAGAAAAAAACGAAAACAACAAATATCTGTTCGACAATAAGCTGGATAATCAAATCCAAATGTTCGACCTGATTAAGGTAGCGCCCCTGCCGAAAGAGAGCGAGCTAAAACTTTACGATATAGTCGTGTACGAGGAGAACGGGCAAATGGTCGTTCACCGCATAGTGGACATTAAAGAACCCGACGCGACGCACTCGGAAAGAAGATTCGTTTTGCGAGGCGACGCCAACGCATATTCGGACAAATTCCCCGTTCTATATTCTCAGATGAGAGGAATTTATCAAGGCAAAAGAGTACCGTATATAGGAAGTTTCGTCGTCTTTATGAATTCGCCGGCAGGGTATTTGTGCATCGCTTTGCTGATATGCGTCGTAGTGGCGTATCCTTTGATTGAAAGAAAGATGAAAAAAGAAACGGCGTTGCGTATGGCGGAAATAAAATACGAACGACAATACAAACCGGAGCGAAACGACGGCGAAAAGTACGCAAGTTTGCAAAGAAAGCAAAAACGCAGGAGAAAGGGGCAATGACGACCAAGTCTTTTACGTTCTTTTGCGCAGTGGTTCTTATTGCGATAGCTTTGTGCGCGGGAGGAGTTTTTGCGGTTTTTGCCTACGCTCGGTCCGACGTAGAGCCAAAATCCGAATACCTTAACAAGTATATCGATTTAGAATATCCGACCTTTACTCAAGCGATGACGGATATGATGAACTTTGCGGACGGAACGGAAATTTTAGGATTGAACAGCGTCGCATATTACGCGCAGTTCACAGATCCCGCCGCACCGGAAATCAACGACGGCGTTATGCACGCGTACGCAAAGACGAGCTTTTCGAGACGAAGTTACAACTATGTCGGAAGTATGGATAGTTCGTACGGGAGATTTTTCCACGCGGCGGACAGCATTGCCGTCGTTATGCGTTACGCGGTGACCGTCGGGACGGGAGACGATAGCGTCGTGTATCTGTATATGGCAAGCGCAAAAACCCTGAATAAAACAAACGTCGATAAGACTATACCCGTATTTCGCGTCGGCTACAAGTATGCGTCTGTGACTAATCCGGACGGAACGACCGCCTCGGCAGGCTATTATCTGATAAAAGACGCGGAGGGGAATCCCGTCGTAGAAAAAGGCGCTTCGCCCGTGAAATTATACGAAGGACAGTCCGACGGCGCAAAAACATTCGGCGTCCACGGCGGCAATGAAATTTTCGTCGCCGACGGCAAATAGTTTTCAAGTCGCGTTATATTCTCCGGACGCGAGTGTGTAGAATTATGTAAAGACCAAAACGAAAATCCAAAGGCAGCCCCTAAAAAGGCTGCCTGTAATTTTTGTTCGCAAACTTTATCGCGTTTTATATAGCGGAGAGTCGGTTGCGGTTTCCCCGTAAATTTTTTATAAATTCCGGAATTATCTCTTGACAAAGGGAATACTGCGTATTATTATTAAAACAGTTAAACAAACATTTAATTGTTTCGGAGGTCATTATGGAAAAGAAATACAAAGTCACCGGTATCGACTGCGCGAACTGCGCAAGGAAAGCCGAACGCGCGGTAAGCAAAGTCAAGGGCGTAAAGAGCGCGGTTCTGAACTTCTTTATGGAAACGCTCACCGTAGAAGTCGACGATGAAAACAGCGAAGCCATATTAGAAGAAGTCAAGAGAGTTTTGTTAAAAAACGAACCCGACGCGATAATTAAATAACGGATAAAAATGAACAAGAAAAAATTCAAGAAGCAGTTACAAAAATATCTGCCGATTATAAAAATCGCTTTGGCGTTGATTCTCGTCTTACTCGGCGAGTTTTTGCCGATAGGTAAGTGGTGGAAGCTCGGAATATTCATAGCCGCTCTTATCGTGGTGGGAATAGAGCCTCTTATGGAAAGTATAGAAGGGTTCAAGGCTCGTCACGTGGACGAAAACTTTCTTATGCTTATAGCCGCGATAGGCGCGTTCGTGTTAGGGGAATATCTCGACGGCGTTTTGGTTCTTCTCCTTAACGCGATAGGCGAATACTTCGAGCATTACGCCGTAAACAAGAGCAGGAACTTTATATCGAAGCTCGTCGAAATGCGTACTCCGTACGCTAACCTTATAAGGGGTAACGAAGTGGTGACGGTAGAACCGGAAGAACTTTCCGTCGGTGACGTAATCGTCGTAAAAGTCGGCGAAAGGGTTCCCGTAGACGGTGTTGTCGTAGACGGAACGACTACTTTGGATACTTCCGCGCTCACGGGCGAAAGCGTGCCGAGAGCCATTAAGGAAGGGGACGA
Organism: uncultured Eubacteriales bacterium; assembly: GCA_902766965.1. Classification (GTDB taxonomy): domain Bacteria; phylum Bacillota; class Clostridia; order Christensenellales; family DTU072; genus CAG-1782. The sequence continues at coordinate 10,680 of CACXFJ010000119.1, forward strand.
AATAATAAGCGGTTGCGTAAACAGCGAAAGCGTAATAAAAGTCGAAGTCAGGAAAAAATACGAAGAAAGCACCGTCGCGAAGATTTTGGATTTGGTCGAGTCGGCTACGTCGCGTAAAGCCAAAGCCGAGAACTTTATTTCCAAGTTCGCCGCGGTTTATACTCCCGTTGTGGTAGGGCTTGCGATAATAGTCGCCTTCGTTCCGCCGATTTTCTTCGGGTACACCGCGGAAAGTCTTAAAGAGTGGATATACAAGGCTCTTTCGTTCCTCGTAATATCTTGTCCTTGCGCCCTCGTAATAAGCGTGCCGCTGTCGTTTTTCCGAGGCATAGGACTTGCCTCCAAAGCCGGTATCCTTATTAAGGGTAGCAACTATATGGAAAAACTCGCAAAGCTATCCACCGTCGCTCTCGACAAGACGGGTACTCTTACCGAAGGTAAGTTCGTAATAGACTTTGTAAGACCCTCCGGGATAAGCGAAGAAGAATTTTTGGAAATCGCGGGTAAAATCGAAAGCGGAAGCAACCACCCCATAGCCAAGTCGATAGCGGGCGACGCGTCGAGCGAAGAGGTGAGCGACTATACCGAAATTAGCGGCAGGGGAGTGAAAGCGGTAATCGACGGCTCGGTATGTTTGGGCGGCAACGCGCTTTTAATGGAAGAGAACGATATATCCTTTGAAAAATACGACGGGGTAGGCAGCGTAGTTTATTTTGCCAAAGACGGAACTTATCTCGGACATATCGTCGTTAAAGACAAGATTAAAGACGACAGCTACGACCTAAAACGCAGTTACACTGCAAGCGGAATAAAGAAAATAGTAATGTTGAGCGGCGACAGCAACGCCGTTTGCGCGGAAGTCGCGGAAAAACTTTCCATAGACGAATACCACGGACAACTTCTCCCCGAAGACAAACTCAATTATCTCGTAGCCGAAAAAGGAAAGAATAAAGTAGTGGCGTTCGTCGGAGACGGAATAAACGACGCGCCTTGCCTTGCCGAAGCCGACGTAGGTATAGCCATGGGCGGTATGGGAAGCGATATAGCGGTAGAAACCGCCGACGTCGTTATTATGGAAGACAAACCCACCAAAGTGGCGGAAGCGTCGAAGATAAGCCGCCGTACCGTGAAGATAGCCACCGAAAATATCGTGTTCGCATTGTCCGTTAAGGTAGCGGTAATGATACTCAGCGTACTCGGCATCGGCAATATTCTTCTCGCGATATTCGCCGACGTAGGAGTAAGCGTCTTAGCAATACTTAACGCTATCCGTCCTATGCTTAAAGAACGTAAAATAAAATAAATAATAAACTTTCCGAAAGAAAACCTCTTAGCGTTTGGTTAAAACGTTTTCTATAAAAAGGATAAAAGAAAAGCGCCCGTAAAGGGTGCTTTTCCGTTTCGATTATGGAGCGTGGCTTTTTAGTAAGTCACGCTTTTGCTCCGGGATAAAGAAACTAATCTTCTACGATAGCTTCGTTGGGGCAAACACCGGCGCAAGTTCCGCAGCTGATGCATTCGTCAGCGTTGATTTCGTATTTTCCGTCTCCTGCGCTAATAGCGCTTACGGGACATTCACCTTCGCAGGTTCCGCAGTTGATGCAGTTATCGGTAATTACGTATGCCATAATTAAATCTCCTTGTTTATATTTTTTTTCATTATAGCATTATTATTTTCACCCTGTCAATCCATTAAACGATTTAGAAAAAATTGCTCTTCGTATTTTGTCGAAATTAAGCCCGACGCCCGCCGTATACTTTTTTAGCCGAATGACTTGATTTTTGTCCGTTCGTTCACTATAATGTATATACGTTAATCGGTATCATAATATAATTACCGACAAATTTGTCCGTGTACCTCAGTAGGATAGAGGGTTCGCCTCCTAAGGCTGGACTTTATCCATAGAAAAACACTATATATTGTGTTTTCGGGGCGGATTACAACAACATATTGCGGTTGATGGCTGCTAAATGCGTGATTGGTATTAAAATCGGTATTATTTTTCGCATTTACCAACTTTTACATCGCGC
>CACXFJ010000120.1 GCA_902766965.1 uncultured Eubacteriales bacterium
AATGTCGCAGTCCGCGCTTATATCGGCGTGACGGAGAGTATCGGTTATTTTCAAGGCTTCGCCGTAAGCGGTTTCGCCGAGCGGCGCGATATAGACCAAGGATTTTTCTTCGTCTCCGACGAAACAGCCGCCGTTTTCCATTACCATAAGAATACGCTCTATCCCCATTCCGAAACCTACCGCCGGCACCTCCTTGCCGCCTAATTCCTTGACGAGATTATTGTATCTTCCGCCGCCGCAGACCGTACCCTGACTGCCTATCGACGTGCTTACGAATTCGAATACCGTCCTCGTATAGTAATCGAGCCCTCTCACTATCTGCGGATTGACTTTGAAGTCTATTCCGAGCGCGGTAAGAATTTCCTGCAACTTGACGTGATGTGCCTTGCAATCGTCGCAAAGATAATCGAGTACGACGGGGGCGTCTTTCGCTATCTCCTTACATTCGTCCACCTTGCAGTCGAGAATACGCAAAGGATTTTTTTCGAGCCGTTCGAGACAGGTAGGACAAAGTTTGTCTTTATATCCCGCGAAATAGGCTCTTAACGCTTTGGAATACTCCGCTCTGCACTTAGGACAACCGATGGAATTTATGTTAAGGACGAGGTTTTTTATCCCGAACGAATCGAAAATCGCCTTCGCGAGAGAAATCACTTCGGCGTCGGCGTACGGGGTGTCGCTGCCGTAAAGTTCCGTTCCGAACTGATGATGCTCCCTAAGTCTCCCCGACTGCGGTTTTTCGTACCTGAACACGGGGGTGATATAATACATCTTCGTAGGTTGCGGATTGTTGTCGAGAGCGTTTTCTATAAAACATCTCGCCACTCCCGCCGTGCCTTCGGGTTTAAGCGTCATACTTCTGTCGCCCTTGTCGTTAAAAGTGTACATCTCCTTGTTGACTATGTCGGTAGTGTCGCCCACGCCCCTCAAAAACAATTCGGTATGCTCGAAAACGGGGGTTCTTATTTCGTGAAAACCGTAATTCCCCGCTATTTTTCTCACCGTGTTTTCAACGTAGTGCCATTTGTAACTTTCCGACGGTAAAACGTCTTTCGTTCCTTTGGGTATGTTAATCATTCCGTTCCTCTGTAATTTATAAAATATACTTTTTGAGATTAAGGGTACGCAAAGCCTTTTCGAGATGTTTCTGAACGTACTCTCTGTTTACTAACAATTCGATATCGGTATCGGTGCTGCCGTCGGCGTTGAAACTCACGTCTTCGAGCAACATTTCCATAACGGTGTGCAACCTTCTCGCTCCGATATTTTCGTTGTTTTCGTTTTCAAGATAAGCTATATGCGCCATTTCCTTAATAGCGTCGTCGGTGAATTTTAGGTTTACTTTATCCACTTTGAGCATTTCGGCGTACTGCATGACGAGCGCGTTGTCCGGTTCTCTCAAAATCTTTTCGAAGTCCTCTTCGGTGAGACTTTGCAAGTCGACAAGCACGGGAAAACGCCCTTGAAGTTCCGGAATAAGGTCGCTTACTTTCGATATATGGAACGCGCCTGCGGCGATAAAAAGGATATAATCGGTCTTTATATTGCCGTATTTCGTGTTCACGGTGCAACCTTCCACTATGGGAAGAATATCTCTCTGAACTCCTTCGCGGCTCACGTCGTGACCGCCGCCCTTGTTTCCGTCGGAAGCTATTTTATCCATTTCGTCGATAAAAATTATTCCGTCCTGCTCCGCTCTCGTCAACGCTTCGCTCTGAATAGCGTCGTCGTCGATAAGTTTGTTGGCTTCTTCGTTCACGAAAATGTTAAAGGCTTCTTTGACGGTAATTTTGCGTTTTTTCCTGCGTTTAGGAATAATACCGCCGAGAATTTCGCCGAAGTTATTGTCGTTGCCGCCCATTCCGATAGGTCCTAACTGAAGGCTCTTCGGGGCTTCTTCCACCTCTATTTCCACGGGAATTTTGTCGAGCTGACCTTTCCTTAACTCTTCGAAAAGTTCCTGTTTTATTATTTCCTCCGGCTTATCGGGGTTGGCTTTTTTCTTTATGGGTAAAATCGCGTTTACTATCTTATTTTCGGCGATTTCTCTCGCTTTGGGTTCCACCACCGCGAATTTTTCTTCCTTTACGAGTCGCATGGACACTTCAACCAAGTCGCGAA
>CACXFJ010000121.1 GCA_902766965.1 uncultured Eubacteriales bacterium
CTTCGCAACTTGCGGCTCGTGTGTTTCTTTGCTACTTTCTTTTCACACCGAAAAGAAAGTAAGTAACTACTTCTTGCAAAGAAAAAAAGATAGAACGTAATATCCTATCCTTATGTGATCATTTATACTTAACGCCGAAATCTTTGATTTTGGCAATTAACTCCACGAAGTGGAAATTCACGCCCATAGGGCAATTAACTTCGCCCAAGTGGCAATCAAGAATACGTTTTAGATTTACGAAGTTTTACGAAGCCTTTTACGTCCACCAAGTCCGTACACAGGCACAAAAGGCAATATGCAGATACGCCGACGAACGCCGCCGTAAACAGCGCCACGGTGGGAATTTTTTCTCCGAAGAAGGAGTACAGGCAGTCGGACATAAACGCCGACGGAAATATAAAAAGAGTAACCATAACGAGATATTTAAGAAAGCCGAAAGAGAAGTTTACGTTCCGTTTTAAGGAATAAACGTTCAGAACGGACGTCGTTACGAGAGAGAAAAAAGTGGCGACGGCGACGGAGTATATCCCGATATACTTCGGAAGAATGCAAATTAAAATAATCATTCCCACGTTGCCGACGATGTAATTTATGAAAGACGTCATTTCTTTTCCTATCGAATTGAGTGCCGACTGAGTGAGTTGCGACAGGCACATAGGGAGCATAATATACGCGGCGTATTGTAAGTATTCGCCGCTTTGAACGTCAGCATAGAGGAAAGATGTTATTTCTTTGCCGAGAGCCACGTACGCCACCATAAACAGTCCGCTCACAAGAAAAGAAAAGTTTATGCCGTTGTTTAAGTGGCGATTGAGGAGCGCGTATTCTTTCTTTGCGCCGTTGGCGCTCATTTCCGGAATAAGTACGATAGTAAGGCTTGCTATAACGGCGTTCGGGGCAAGGAGAAGAGGGTTTGCCATACCCGAAATGCGTCCGTAGGCGGCGGTCGCTTCCGCCGCCGTCATACCGAAAGAAAGTAACCGCGTCGGTAGAATAAAGGCGATAAGAGTGCCTATAAGAGAAGAAAACATTCTCATTGCCGTGACGGGCAAGGACGGCAGAAGTACCTTTTTTATCGCCGTCGGTTTCGTAATTTTGCCGCCTTTAGCGAAGTACATAATAAAAAGTATTGCCGCAATAACGAGGTCGCTTGCCGTAAAAGCGAGAGCTACCGCGTACGCTCCGTATACGCCGCTTATCGCACCGCTTATAAAAACCACGCTGAAAAGAATACGCAGAATTTCTTCTATCGTTTCCGTGGCTGAAAAAGCGGTAAATTCTTTTTTGCCCCAGAAAAAGCCCCTTATGACTGAATATACGGTGGTGGATAAAAGGGCGGGGATAGTGACTGAAAATACGGGAAGAGCGGCAGGCTCGGAGAAGAGAAAGCCGAGATAATTTTTCGTAAAGGCAAGCACGAGTATGCAGGACGAAGAAATTATCGTTCCCAAAACGAGAGCGGAAGTTACGAGAGAGTAGTCGGTCCTTTTTTCAAGAGCGATGGTTTCCGCGGTTTTTCTGCTAAGCACGAGAGGAATACCGCTTGCCGATATCGAAGCGAAGAGGAAGAATACGCTTAAAGCCATTTGATATAGTCCGATTGCTTCCGCCCCGAGAGTTCTCGACAGGTAGATTTTGAAGACGAAACTTATTATTCTCGTGAATACGCCGAACACCGTCACGGTCGCGACGGAGGCAAAAAATTTCTTTTTTCTCATACCGAAAATATATGTAAAAGAATAAGACCGTATGCTTGACGGATGAGCTTATATCGTATTTTTATAAAGAAGAAATATACTTGTCCGAAAGCTCGTATACGCTTGACATATAAATTACAAAAGCGTAAGATAATAGTCAAGCAGAGTAGGTAAACGGCGTTAAGTGCCACAGAACGGGATGTTGACTGTGGACGAAAGGAAAATTCCTGCGGTCGTTTTCCGCATCCGTATGCGACAAGTTTATGTATATAAATAAGTTTCTACGGACTCTCCTTAATATCGGGAGGTCTTTTTTATGTCAAAAGAAAAAATGAACGGTTCTAATATCGAGAACGTAACCGCGTCGGAAGAGAATACTCTGTTCGACGAGACGACGGTAAAACGTGTAAAGAAAAGGAAATCTTTACCCATAAAAATTTTGTGCTATACGGCGGTATTTACGGCGTTTAGCGCGATAGCGAATATCTATACCTTGTTCGTCGGAGCGGGGGGAGCGTTCGCCTTGTCCCTGACGTATATTCCGGACTTTTTCGCGGGAGCATTGCTCGGACCGTTGCCCGGACTTATTACCGGGCTTGCAGGGGATTTGCTCGGCTGTTGGATTGCGCCTAAAGGCGACCTTAATCCGATTATTCTCGTGGCGAGCGGTCTTATGGGACTTATCCCCGGAATCGTGTTCCGACTGTTTGATAAATGCCGCATAAAAAAATCGTATTTTATCGCCGGCGTTATAAGCGTGATTTTAGTATACGGCGTATGCACCACGCTTAATACAATCGGCTTGTACTTATTCTATTTTAAGGGTATCGGGAGAACGCTCGAAGCGGTATTCATATTAAGAATGCCAAAACAAACTATAATTTGGGCGGTAAACGCGGTAATAATTATGCTAATGCTCTATCCGATGAAGAAGATAATAAATATTTAGTTATTTGTAGCATAAGCTACCGATAACTGAACTTTCACAATAAAACACTTAAACGGTTCGTCGCAAGGGCAACGAATTTTAAGCAACCTTGCGACGACATGATATTGATTTTTTACAATTTTTTTGAAATTTTCGCGAAAAAAGTATTGAAATAAATTTATTTAATATGCTATAATAAGCTTGACTAAATGTCGAATACTAATTTGTGCAATGATTGCGCGCGGCGTCCGGGTTCGATAGACAGAGAGAATCGAACGCGAAAACGGCGTTTTGCGGTAACGATGAAGTTCGCCGCGAAATAGTTTTCGTAAGCGGATATATAGACTCGGCAGGGAATCGTTCCGACGGAAAAACGGAAAGAATGACGATTCCGGAGAGCCTGCGTGCGTAGTTAGTCGCTCGACGTTGGTTATATATATTTTGGAGTTAAGTTTTTATGATATATAATTTTTTGAAAGGAGTAGTGAACTCGTTGGTTCGCCTTTCGGAAAGGGTTACGCACACGCATACGCGCGTCGTTCCTTTCGCCGACAGAAAAGCGAGCGAAGAAAGCGATTATTGCTGCGCTGCGGAATGGAGCAGTAGAGTCGTTTTTCTCAACGAAAAGTGGGATTTTTGCTATTTTAGCAACGGTTTAGCGAAAAATATCTTTGATTCGGACAATGCGTCTTACGTTGATATAAGCGTGCCTTCGTCTTGGCAAGACGCAGGAATTATTGACAAAAAGTATCTCGAAGGATACGCTTTTTCCGCGTCCGGAAAGAAGGTTTCCGCAGGAAAAAAGAGCGGCAACGGCGTGGGGATTTACCGCAGGAAGGTGGAAGTTTACGACTTCACGAAAAAGTATTTTCTTACTTTCGATCGTGTAGACGGTTATTTCGAAGTCTACCTTAACGGTAATTTGTGCGGTTTTTCCTATACGGGCAAAGGAGAATTCGACGTTACCGACAAACTCGTCTCGGGAGATAACGAACTTCTCGTTCTCGTAAGAGAATACACCAAAGCGTCGTTTATCGAAGGTCAAAGGCGTTTTTCTTCGTCGGGAATTACCGGCGACGTGTACTTCACGTTAAGAAACGAAACTTATTTATCCGACCTTTCTTTCTCGTCTACGCTCGTGGACGGCGTTTATAACGCTCGCCTTACCCTTTATACCGAGGGAGAAACCCCCGACACCGAAATATGTTTCTCGTTGGAGAAAGACGGGAAAGTCATTTTCGACGAAACGAGAACCCCCGAAAAGAAGATAGAATATGATTTTAACGGCGAATTTACCCCGTATCTTAACGAAAACCCCGATTTATACGACTTGTTCGTGACGATAAAAGAACTCGGCGAAACCATCGAATGTTCCCGCTTTAAGGTAGGTTTCGGCAATCTCGAATACGCGGACGGCATCGCGTGTTTCAACGGTCAGCCCGTAAAAATTTACGGCGTGGATTATAATCCCGTCTATAACGCGCAAAGCAAGCCCATGACTTTCGAAGATTATAAAGCCGATTTTCTTACTTTGCGTAAATTCGGTTTTAACGCAATTTGTACGAAAACCTATTTGTCCGACAGCGTGAGGAGACTCGCTCTTACCGAAGGTCTTTACGTCGTCGACGAAATTCCCGTTTGCGTATCCGCGGAGCTTTACAAGAAAAACAAACGTAATTTTGTAGCTTACGATACAGAATTCAAGGATTTAATAGTAACAAAAACTTTGGACGAATATAATACAAACAAGTCCTACTGCAACGTTATCGCGTACTCTTTCGTCAATGCGAAAGCCGACACGCCCAACTTTGCCGCCGCGGTTAACGCTTTGAAAGGAGTTGCGAACGTAAGAGTGTTTATCCCCGAAGCGAAATCCGACGAAGCCGCGGTTATCGTCAATCCCACGGTAGACGACTTTATCGACGAAATCAATAAAGTCAGCGCGTCACGTCCCGTTTACATGGCGGACTACGCCGAAAGTTTCGGCATCGGCAACGCGGGATTATCCGAATTTGCGGAACTCGTAGAGAATACTCCCTGCGCTATGGGAGGTTGCGTCAGCAGCTTTACCGACGACTTTATCGAAGGGGTTTCCGCTTCCGACGGCGGTATGTTTACGATAGACAGAAAACCTTACGCCGCCGCGTATTGCAACAGATTTATCTCTCGTCCCGTCAAAGTTAAACTTGCCGGCGAAGACAAGATAGAAATTTTCAACAACTCGTATTTTAACGATACGTCTTACATAGACGTGATGATTTCCGTCGTCGATAACGGAAAATTGCGTTCGAAAGTTAAATTAAACGTCACCGTAGAACCCAGACAGTCGAGAATCTTCGACGTGTTTATAGGGCATAAAGACGGCGATATGTATCTTAACGTAGAATGTTTTATTAAAGACACGGAAGAACTTTTGAGCGTCGAACAGGTTTCCGTTCATTCCGATATGGTAGGTTTGGATAATCTCGAAGAAGGAAAAAATCAATTGTCCGTCACCGAAAAATTCGACGTCGTTGAAATAAGGTTCGACGCGGGTTCGGTCAGATTTTCCAAAGTCACCGGCAGTATTATAGGTTATAATCTCGGCGGAAAAGAAATTCTTAACCCCATCGCGAGCCGTAACGGCGGAGCTTGTTTCAACACGAAAATCAATCGTCCGTTCGTCCGCAACGTGCTTAACGATAAGTATTACGTCGCAGAGTACGAAACGGTCGGGTTCGAGCTGTTTGAAAAGGGAAACGCCGTAGACGTCAAAATCACGCAGGTTATTAAATTCCGCAAGAAAGCGGTTTATACCGTGACCGATAATTATACCGTCCACGCTAACGGTGTAATCGACTTGAAGAGCTCATTATTCCCCGGTAAAAAATGTCCGTCTACTTTGGACTGCTTCGGAAAACAACTCCGTTTCTACCCCTCTTTCGAAAGAATTACTTTCTACGGAAAAGGCGACGGAGACAATTATATCGACTTATGCGCTCACTCCGTAACGGGCATATACGATTCCACCGCTTCCGAAATGGGCAAGGCTTGCGCTTTCGGTCAGGAATGCGGCAACCGTACCGACGTCCACTACGTCGTGGTAAGAGATAACGACGGCGACGGAATTATGGTAGAAGCCACCGTTAATCCCATGCAGATAAGAGTGACGTCCGCAAGCGACGACGAAATAGTCAAAGGCTATAAAGAAAAGACCCTCGTAAAAAAGAGCGGCGTGTACGTCGACGTGAACGCGGTAGTAAGCGGTTACGGCAGCGGTAACGGAGCCAAACCTCTCGCAAAATACACTCTTATGAGCGGAGAACAATACCTTAATATAAGAGTGGTTCCCGTGATTAAAGCTAAATAATAGGCTACGAAGCCGGATTAAACAAAATTCCGATAAAGCGACCGAAAAAATCGGTCGCTTTTATCTTGCCGCGTCGGTCGCTATTATCTTGACATAGCGGTCGCTTTTCCGTAAGAATTATATAAACGGAATTCCGAGAAAGGTCTGACTTTCGCATTTCGAACATTTTAACGGTTGCGTCGTGCCGTCGGACACGAAACCGCAGTTCTTACACTTGTATCCTTTATATTGTATTTTGGATTTTGTGGTATCGTTTTTCATAATAATCTCCTTTTTAATTATTTTTCCCGATAAGCAAGTTCGTTAGCCGTTGATTTTTAATATTATTTAGGTTATAATTGTTTTTATGGAATACGTTTCGTTATACAGAAGGTTCCGTCCCGATACGTTTGATAAAGTCATCGGACAAAATCACATAGTCAGGACGCTTACAAACCAGATTAAAAACAACAGAATAGGTCACGCTTACCTGTTTACCGGTACGAGAGGTACGGGAAAAACTTCCTGCGCCAAAATTTTCGCGCGCGCGGTAAACTGTCTGCACCCGAATAACGGCTCCCCGTGCGGCGAGTGCGAAGTGTGCAGAGAATTAAAAAATCCCGCGAATATCGACGTCATCGAAATCGACGCAGCAAGTAATAACGGCGTTGACGAGATAAGAGAACTCAAAGAAAACGCGCAATATCGTCCTACGATAGGAAGATATAAGGTGTATATAATAGACGAAGTTCACATGCTGAGCCCCGCGGCGTTCAACGCTCTTCTGAAAACCCTCGAAGAGCCGCCCGAACACATAATATTTATTCTTGCGACTACCGAAGTGCAAAAATTGCCGCAGACCATACTGTCGCGCTGTATGCGTTTCGATTTCAGACTCGTAGAAAAGGAAGAACTTATTTCTCTTCTCGAAAGAATATTCGCCGAAATCAACGTTCCCGTCGAAGACAAGGCTCTCGCTTTGATAGCGGCGGGCGGAGAAGGAAGCGTAAGAGATACTCTGTCTCTCGCCGATATGTGCTTATCCTACGGTGGAGATAAAATAACTTACGACGACGCTCTCGAAGTGATGTGCGCGACCAACTTTTCCACGTTGGACGAGCTTGCGGGGGCAATTCTCGACGGAAATTGCGGCGAAGCGTTGAGACTTACTGGCACGCTCCTTTCTTCCGGAAGAAACACGTTAAGTAAAGACCTTGCGGCGTATTTTATGAATATGCTTAATATGAAGAACGTGAAAGGCTCCATCCCCGACAATTTATCGGAAAACGACGCCGCGTTGATAGCGGCGAGAATGGACTCTTATTCCAATTATCGCATTATGAGAATAATCGGCATAATGTGCGCGCTCGAAAGCGAAATGAGATATTCGACGCAACCGAAGATAGTAATGGAATCCGCCGTAGTCCGCGCGTGCGAACTCGTCACCGACGTAACCAACGAAGGACTCGTCGAAAGAATAAAAGAACTCGAAAAGAAACTTGCCGAACTCGAAAAAAACGGGGTCAAGGTATCCGCCGCCGTGCAAAACGCAACCGAAGAAGAGAAGAAAGAAGAACTTTCCGAACCCGAAATAAAGAAACCCGATATAAACGAAATATTGAGTTCTTTCGCCGAAAAACAAGTTGAAGTCGTATTCAAAGACGAGATGCATAAAAACGACGGCGAATCGGACAAAGCTATGAACATTTGGAATAAAGTTGTCGATAAGTTGGAAGAAAGCGACGAAATGATGTTGAAAATGGCGGTAAAGAACACTCCCGACGTGCAATGCACGATAGAAGGGAATAAGTTCGTCGCGAAGACTTTCGACAATGCGATGATAGAAATAATAAACCGCCCCAATAACGCAAAACTCGTTCAGGACATAATAAATGAAAGTTCGGGCGACAGGTATGAATTTTTATGCGTTCGCAATAC
>CACXFJ010000122.1 GCA_902766965.1 uncultured Eubacteriales bacterium
CTCATATCGATTCTCACCATATTCTTCTCGTCGTCGAAAAGCGCGCGGGCAAGAGTTTTTGCGAGTTCGGTTTTACCTACGCCCGTAGGTCCTAAGAACATAAACGAACCGATAGGACGGTTGGGGTCGGAGATACCCGCTCTGCTACGAAGAATAGCTTCGCTTATAAGTCTTACCGCTTCGTCCTGTCCGACTACGCGTTTATGAAGAATAGAGTCGAGGTTAAGAAGTTTTTCTCTTTCGCCTTCCATAAGTTTGCTTACGGGGATTCCCGTCCATTTGGAGACGATTTTCGAGATTTCTTCTTCGGTCACCTGGTCGCGTAAGAGGGTGTTGCCCTTAGGCGCGTTGGGCTGTTCTTGCAATTTTTTCAACTTTTCTTCCAACTCCGGTAATTTGCCGTAACGAAGTTTAGCCGCTTTTTCGTAATCGAAGTTACGCTGAGCTATTTCTATTTCGCCGTTGATTTTTTCGATTTGACTCTTGACTTCCTGTACGGAATTTATACCGCTTTTTTCGGTTTCCCATTGAGCTTTCATTGCGTTGTATTTTTCACGCAGGTCGGCGAGTTCTTTCTGCAATGCGGCGAGTCTGTCGGCGGAAAGGGCGTCTTTTTCTTTTTTAAGAGCCATTTCTTCGATTTCGAGTTGCATGATTTTTCTTCTCGCTTCGTCCATTTCGGAGGGCATGGAGTCGATTTCGGTCCTTATCATAGCGCAGGCTTCGTCGACGAGGTCGATAGCTTTGTCGGGCAAAAATCTGTCGGTAATATATCTGTTACTTAAAGTGGCGGCGGCTACGAGCGCGTTGTCGTGGATTTGTACTCCGTGGAATACTTCGTATCTTTCTTTAAGACCTCTCAGTATACTTATCGTGTCCTCTACGGTAGGTTCGTTGACCATTACAGGCTGGAAACGTCTTTCGAGCGCCGCGTCTTTTTCGATATATTTTCTGTATTCGTCCAAAGTAGTCGCGCCGATACAGTGAAGTTCGCCGCGGGCAAGCATAGGTTTAAGCAAGTTGCCGGCGTCCATAGCGCTGTCGGTTTTTCCCGCGCCGACTATCGTATGAAGTTCGTCGATGAAAAGTATGATTTTTCCTTCGCTCTTTTTTACTTCGTTAAGCACGGCTTTGAGCCTTTCTTCGAATTCGCCGCGGAATTTCGCGCCCGCAATTAACGCCCCCATATCGAGCGAAAAGATAGTTTTTTCTTTAAGTCCTTCGGGTACGTCGCCGCGAACTATTCTTATAGCAAGACCTTCGGCTATTGCGGTTTTACCTACGCCCGGTTCGCCGATAAGTACGGGGTTATTTTTGGTTTTTCTCGAAAGAATACGAATAACGTTTCTTATTTCGGTATCTCTTCCGATTACGGGATCGAGTTTTTGCGCTCTTGCGCGTTCGGTAAGGTCGCTGCCGTATTTAGCCAAGGCTTCGTAGGTGGCTTCCGGGTTGTCGCTGGTGACGCGATTGCCGGATTTTAATTTATCGTATTCCTTTCTGAATGAGGACAGAGGGGCGCCGTTTTCGGCGAATATTTTTTCCACGTCGGGGCATTTTTCGAGCAAAGCGAGCATAATATGCTCTACGCTGACGTATTCGTCTTTGCAGTTTTTCGCCAAATTTTCGGCGTAAGTCAACGCTCTGTCGGTAGTACCCGAAATATAAATCTTGTCGGGTTCTCTTCCCGAACCTCCGACTTTGGGCATGCGGTTTATTTTAGAGTCGAGAGCGGCGGCTATCCCGTCGGGATTACCTCCGCACTTTTTTACGAGAGAAGCGACAATTCCCGAGTCGTCGTCTATCAACGCGTAGGCGATATGTTCGGGCAGGACTTCTACGTTCTGGTTTTCTATGGCTATGTTCTGAGCAGCCTGTAAGGCTTCGAGACTTTTTTGAGTTAATTTTTGAGTGTTCATAAGTTACGCCTCCTTTATATGATTAAGGAATTATTCAAGTAAGAAAGGTAGCGGTTTTCGATTTCGGTTACGCTTTGGTATCTGCCCGAAACGAAACCTTTTACGATATCGTCGAACATTCCGATATAATCGCTGATGGCTTTTGCCGTTTGTTCTCCGGTATACTTTTCGCCGAACGGGAACGCGAGGGTTCTGGTAAATTTACCGTTTTCGAAAGAGTAGCGAATTTCAGCGTTTCGGAATGCGTCTTTAAGGTAGATACTTTCCATCTTGGTCCACAAATCGAAGAAATCGTGTAATCTGTAAAGCAAATCAGCCGATTGCGTACGGAAAATCACTTTGAGTTCTCCGATTACGGTATGTTCGTGTTTGTAAAGCTCCACTTCGTATTTTATAGTGGGACGATACTTGTATTCCAACGAACTTTTTACGCTCATGGTGCGTTCGTAAGGCTCGATAAAAGAATTAAACGTGTTTGTATTGAGTAAAGAATCAATATAAGTAAATATATCGCTAATCCTTTTTTCGGGGGTGGTGAAAGAGACGTATTCCGCAAGAATCTGATTGATTAAATTGCTGCGATTGGTGTTACGTTCTTTCGCAAGACTGTCGACCTCTTTTACGACGTCGTCCGTCAATACCAAACTATAAAGACTTTTTTTCATATAACCTCCTTATTCGTTATCAATTATCATTATATACGTGCAGCAAAAACTTGTCAATAGTTTTATATAAATTCGTCAACAAAATTTTTTCAAAAAGCAAAAAAATAAAATTACGTCATAATATCGCTTGACATAGAAAAAGTATCGGTTATAATAATGCTGTAAATCAAAAATACTTTACAGGTGAGAGATGAGAGATAACGTTTATTGCGGATTACTTAACGCTTATTACGGCAGTATGCTCAACGACCACCAAAGAGAAATAATGAGGCTGTATTACGACTGCGATATGAGCCTTGCGGAAATAAGCGAGTTTTTGGGTGTGACGAGACAAGCCGTACGGGAAATAATCGTGCGTTCCACCGCAAAACTTATCGAATGTGAGAACAAACTCGGACTTATAAAAAAGGTGCAAAGTATTGCGGGCAGTCTGGAAAAAATAATAGATACCGCCGATAAAACGAGCGTTGAAGAAATAAAAAATTCTCTTCAAGAATTGCTGAACGAAATTAAGGAGATATAATGGCTTTATTCGGAACGTTAAGCGAAAAGTTAAATCACGCCTTTTCCAAATTGAAAAACAAAGGCGCGCTTTCTGAACTCGAAGTAAAGAACGCGATGCGCGAAGTCCGTATAGCTCTACTCGAAGCGGACGTCAATTTTACGGTAGTCAAAGGGTTTATCAACGCAGTCAGCGAAAGAGCTTGCGGAGAGGATATATTAAAAGGACTCGACGCGTCGCAACAGGTTATTAAAATCGTCAACGAAGAGTTGACGAGACTAATGGGTTCTACCCATTCCAAACTCGAGGTCGCCGACAAACCGCCTACGGTAATAATGATGTGCGGTCTTCAAGGCGCGGGCAAAACCACTATGTGCGGCAAACTCGCTCTTATGTTGAAAAAACAGGGGAAGAAACCTCTTTTGGCGGCGGGCGATATATACAGACCTGCGGCTATAAAGCAGTTGCAGATAGTAGGCGGAAAGGCGGAAGTTCCCGTCTTCGAAATGGGGCAGATATCTCCCGTAAAGATAGCGTCCGAAGCGGTGAACTACGCGATTAAGAACGGTTTCGACACCGTAATACTCGATACTGCGGGAAGATTACAGATAGACGAACAGCTTATGCAGGAGTTGTCCGACATTAAGGACAAAGTAAAACCTACCGAAATTTTGCTCGTAGTCGACGCTATGCTCGGACAGGAGAGCGTAAACGTAGCTTCGGCGTTCAACGCAAGACTTGAAATAACCGGCGTCATATTGACTAAACTCGACGGCGATACGAGAGGCGGCGCGGCTTTAAGTATCAAGGCTATGCTCAATAAACCCATAAAGTTCTGCGGCGTAGGGGAAAAGATGACGGAACTCGAACCCTTCTATCCCGACAGAATGGCGTCGAGAATACTCGGAATGGGCGACGTGCTTACTCTCATAGAGAAAGCGGAACAGGCGATAAGCGAAGAGGACGCGTTAAGGCTCGCTAAAAAAATGAAGAACAACACTTTCGATTTGAACGATTATCTCGATCAAATAGGAAGTATGAAAAAAATGGGCAATCTTTCCGAAATGATAGGAATGATACCTGGGCTCGGAAATCAATTAAAGGGCGTAGACCTTAACGTGAACGAGAAACAGCTCGATAAGATAAGAGCGATAATTCAGTCGATGACGCCGAAGGAAAGAGCGCACCCGGAAATTCTGAACGCGAGCAGAAGACGCAGGATTGCGGCGGGCAGCGGCACGAGCGTGCAAGACGTGAACAAACTTCTCAATCAATTCAACCAAACCAAAGATATGATGAAGAAGATGAGTTCGGGCAAAAGAAAACTACCTTTCGGGTTCTAACCGAAAATAAAAATAAAAAACACACACAATATTGGAGGATAAAATGGCAGTAAAATTGAGATTAACCAGAATGGGCGCAAAGAAAAACCCCTTCTATCGTATCGTAGCGACGGACGGACGTAAGGCGAGAGACGGACAGTATATCGAACAAATCGGATACTACGATCCCGCAAAAAACCAAATCAAAATCGACGCCGAGATAGCTAAGAAATGGCTTGCTAACGGTGCTCAACCCACCGACACCGTACGCGATCTCTTCTTTAAGAACGGCATCATCGAAAAGAAATAGGAGCGAAAATGTACGAATTAGTTGATTATCTGGTAAAACAGTTCATCGATCCCGAACATTACGAAATAGTTATGGTCGAAGACGGTGACGACGTAGATATCAGAGTTTTGGCGGATAAGGATTACGTCGCAAAGATTATCGGTAAATCCGGTAAGATAGCGAAGGCTATCCGTACCGTAGTCAAAGCAGCCAGTCAGCGTAAAGACAAGAATTATTCCGTCTTCGTAGAGGAGCGCGAATAAGTGCTCGAAGTCGGAAAAATTCTCAAAGCGCACGGAATAAGAGGGGACGTAAAGATAGAATGTTTTACCGACTCTCCCGAGGCGTTGACGAGAATTAAAAGATTTTACGTCGAAGGCACAGAGTATAAAGCCGAAAGGATTAAGCCTTTCGGCGCTTTTGCTTTGATAAAACTCGTCGGAATAGACGATATGAACCTTGCCGAAACTTTAAGGAACAAAACGATATCGGCAAAGAAAGAGGATATGCCCGAACCGAAGGACGGAGCTTTTTATATCGACGATTTAATCGGTTGCTCCGTGTTCGACGACAGCGGAGCAAGACACGGAATAGTCGAAGATATTTTGCAATACGGGAGCGCGGACGTGTTCCTGTCGCGTGAAAACGGAAAGACTATAATGTTTCCGCATTTGAAAAAGGTAGTTAAAGAAATAGTAATTAAAGAAAAAAGGATACTCGTATTCAAGGAAGAATTCGATAAGGTCGCCGTCTATGAAGATTGAGGTTCTTACGCTTTTTCCGGAGATTTACGACACGCTGAACGTAAGCGTAATAGGTCGCGCGTTAAAAAACGGTGTTTTCGAAGTCGGCGTGCATAACATCAGAGATTATTCTTCGGATAAGCACAAAAGGTGCGACGATTATCCTTACGGCGGCGGAGCCGGTATGGTGATGACGCCGCAGCCTTTGCACGACGCCATTACGGCGGTCGACCCGGACAGAAAATTTTTAAGAATTTATTTAAGCCCGAAAGGGAAGAAGCTCGAACAGTCCGTCGTGACAGAACTGGCGTCCGCCGAAAATATAATGCTCATTAACGGCAGTTACGAGGGGATAGACCAAAGAATTATCGACCTGGACGTGGATATGGAGCTGTCGATAGGCGATTACGTTCTGACAAGCGGCGATCTTGCTTCGCTCGTCGTAATAAACGCCGTCGCGAGATATATTCCCGACGTATTGGGGAGCGAGGCTTCCACCGACGAGGAGAGTTTTTCGCAAGGGTATCTCGAATATCCGCATTATACGAGACCTCCCGAATTCATGGGGCTTTCCGTTCCGCCGGTACTATTGAGCGGAAATCACGCCGAAATCGCAAAATGGCGTAAAAATCAAAGCGAAATAATAACGAAAGAAAAACGTCCCGATTTATTGTGACGTTATTTATAGCGGTATAGAAAGATATGTTTATACATTGGTTTCCCGGTCACATGACCAAAGCGATGCGAATGATGAAAGAAGAGATGGGACTCGTGCAAAGCGTAGTGTACGTTTTGGACGCTCGCGCACCTATGTCTTCCGTCAACCCTGCTTTCGACGAGATAATAGGTTCTCGTCCGAGATTGTACGTTCTTAACAAAATGGACCTCGTGCCGCAGGAAGAGGCGGCGAAGTGGAAATCCTACTTCGAAAAGGACGGAAATAAATGTATTGCCGCAAACTCCACCGTTAAGGGCGGAACGCAAAAATTTATCGGCGCATTAAAGGAATTAAATTCCGATATATTGGAAAAATATAAACAAAAAGGCGTAAAGAAAACGATAAGAGCGATGGTAATCGGCGTACCCAACTGCGGTAAAAGCACTCTTATTAACAGTATTATCGGCAAAAGCCGCACCGTAACGGGGAATAAACCGGGCGTAACTCGCGGCAAACAGTGGGTAAGTATAGACCCGTATCTCGATTTACTCGACACGCCGGGAACGTTGTATCCCGATTTTGCAGACCAAAAGAAAGCGACTAATCTTGCGATAATCGGCAGTATAAAAGAGGATATATTGGATATATCCGAATTAAGTCGGGAAATAATAACATTCATGGCTTCGTACAACGCCGATGCGTTGAAAAAAAGATATAATTTGTCGGAACTATCCGACGACGCGAACGAAAATTTCGAAAACATAGCGAAAAAGAGAGGATATTTGTTGAGAGGCGGCGAGATAGACTACGAACGCGCGGCAAAATCGATAATCACCGATTTTCGGAAACAAGCGTTCGGGAAAGTAATTTTGGAAAAATACGATGAAACAATCCGTAAATAATCTTGCTTACGAACAGGAGCTTATAAACAACGGTATTTACCTTATCGCAGGAATGGACGAAGCGGGAAGAGGACCTCTTGCCGGTCCCGTGACGGCGGCGTGCTGTATTATGGATTTTACGGACATAATAGACGGAGTGGACGATTCGAAAAAACTTACCGAAAAGAAAAGAGAATTACTTTTCGATAAGATAAAAGAGAAAGCCGTTTGCCATGCCATAATAAACGTCGATGAAAACGTTATCGATGAAATCAATATCCTTAACGCGACTAAAAAGGCGATGACGGAGGCTGTAAATTCGCTGTTCCCGTATCCGCAATATTTGCTTGTGGACGCCGTAAAGCACGATTTCGGGGTACCGTATAAAGCTATTATACACGGCGACGCATTGAGCTATTCCATAGCCGCGGCGTCGATACTCGCGAAAGTAAGTCGTGACAGACTTATGGCTGAGTATGCCGAAAAATATCCCGAATACGGATTCGACAAACATAAAGGCTACGGTACGAAAGCTCATATAGAAGCTATAAAAAAATACGGACCGTGTCCGATACACAGAATGAGTTTTATAAAAAATTTTTTGTAATAAGTGAAAAATGGATAAGTACGCAGAGGGTGTAAAAGGCGAAGTAGCGGCAAAGGAATATTTGGAAAGCAAAGGCTACGAAATTATCGATACCAACGTCAATTTCCCGAACGTAGGGGAATTGGATATCGTTGCGAAATACGGGAACACGCTCGTGTTCGTCGAAGTAAGAACGCGCAGCGATAACGTTTTCGGACATCCCTTCGAAACTTTTACGAAAGCGAAAATAAATAAAGTGATAAAGGCGAGCAGACGGTTTCTGTCCACGCATAAAATACCTTGCGAAAAGTACAGATACGACGCCATAGCCGTATTCAGAGGCAATATAGAGCATATCGAAGACGCGTTTATGGCGCATTGGTGATAATAATTGATTTTGCCGATAAAAAATACGCTGTTTGCCGCAATTTTTTATGTAAAATCACTTGTAAAAAAACATTATATTTGTTATTATATTAAAGACTTGCAACAGTCCTATGCAGGAGCGCATCGCATTTTAGATTTTCAGTTAGTTTTTGTTGCGCAAATCACAAGCCTGTACGAATGTTGTTGATGAAAAACGGAGGTAAGTCGTGGCAAACATTATTGATGTTATCGAACAAGAGGGATTAAGAACCGATATTCCCGAATTCAGAGTAGGAGATACCGTTAAGGTATTCGTTAAGGTTATCGAAGGAACGAAAGAAAGACTTCAGGCGTTCGAAGGCGTATGTATCGCTCGCAGGAACGGTTCTATAAGAGAAACCTTTACGGTTAGACGTTTGGCAAGCGGCGTCGGCGTTGAAAGAACGTTCCCGTTGCACACGCCCAAAATCGACCACATCGAAGTAGTAAGACGCGGTAAAGTAAGAAGAGCTAAACTCTATTATTTGAGAGGCCGTACCGGTAAGGCTGCTAAGATTAAACAAATCGGTCGCTAAATTTTCAGTTTATAATCGCGAATGACAACCGTTCCGTTTTGCGGAATGGTTGTATTCGTTTATAAAGGGGTATTTATAATGAAAAAAAGAATAGTACTGTTACTCACCGTCGTAGCAATATGCGTATTTCTTCTTACCGGTTGCGTATCGGAAGGGAACCTTGCGAAAACGGCAGAAAATGATACTTTTGCTTATTCCGATCTCACGTCGTTGAAGAAAGATTGGACCTTAACCGCCGGTAACGATTACTCGGTGGATTCGGTGTTTTCCATCACCGACGGCAAATTGAAGGTCACCACCACTTCGGCGGGATGGGCGCAAGCGGCACAGGAAGTTACTCTCAAAAGTAATTCCTATTACCTTATAGAATATAAGTTTACCGCAAGCTCTTTCAGTTCTTTCGGAGCGAAAGGTTACGACGGTCTTTACGTCTCCGTATTGGAAGACGAAGACTTCAATACCGGCGAAAATGCGGTTCAGCATCGCAGTATCGCTGCTTCGGAAACCACAGGTAAGTTGTATTTCAAGACGACTTCCGCAAAAAAGACCACTATCGCTATCCACGTAGGCAACAAGGAATTCCCGGTAAGCGTAAGCAACGTGTCTCTAAGTAGTTTCAAAATCATGCAAGTTCCGAAATCGGAAGCCGAAGGTTACGGCAACTGTCTTACTTTCGAAAGCGACACTTATAACGAGGCGAGCAGCAAGAATATAGTTTGGGTAGTTCTCGGCGCGGTAGCGATAGCTTTGCTCGGTTATGCGGCTTACGTTATGTTCCAAAGAAATATGGCGTACAACGGCGGCTACTCCGGACATAAATGCAAGTTCTTGGCAAAACTTACCGACAGCAAGTGGTTCGGACTCGTTCTCGTGGCTGGCGTAACGCTTTTAATAAGACTTCTCATAGATTTATTGACAGTGTGTCTTGCAAGCACTAAATTGCATGCAAATATGGGTTATACCGCCGAAGGGTACGCGTCGCAAGCCTTGTTTATAGCGAAGTACGGTACGGTATATCTTTCTCAATCTTTAGAAAAATTCTGCACCGACAACAGTTATACGTTTATGGCGGTGGGAAGCAATCCCTTACTTTTATATATCTTAGGACTCGTAGGTCTTCTCGGCAGAATATTCGAAAAGAGCAATCCTTATTTGGCTACGGTGTTCTTCGTTAAGTTGTTCGCGTCTCTTGCGGACGTAGGGACCGTTATCCTTATATATATAATGCTGAAAAAGAAAGTCGGCAATATGGGAGCCGCTATTATGTCGACCCTTTACGCTATATTGCCGATTACTTTCGGATACAGCGCGTTATGGGGATTTGCGGAAAGTATTAACGTATTCTTTATCGTGCTTACCGTATACTTCATGTTGAAAAACAATTACTACGGAGTGGTCGGCGCATACTTTGCCGCATTCCTTTGCTCTTGGACTGCCTTGCTTTTCGCACCCATAGTAATTTGCTACTCCGTACAGCAGGCGATTAACAGAAAAGAAGTACGCATTCCTATGGCGATTGCTCCCGTGCTTTGTTTCGGTTTATTCTACGCTTTGAACGTTCCGTTCGATATAAATCAGATTAAAGCGGGACAAGCGTTCGCTTGCGTAATTAAGTATTGGAACATCGTGGCGAAAGACTTGTCTTACACCATCAACGCGTTCAACTTCCAGGCTCTTCTCGGAAATAACTTCGGTTCCGTTTCCACAGAATCTTTGGTCGTGTCCATAATATTCGTAGCGTTCATGTTGGCTCTCGTAGCGGTAGGATACTTTAAGTATAAAAACAGAATGGATCTCGTATTGCTCGGAACGGCGTTTATTAACATGGCGTATATGTTCGCTAACAATATGAGCCCCGAAGTCATGCTCATGAGCTTGACGCTTATGTTAATCTATGCGATTATGAATAAGGAAAAACGCGTGTTCTTCTCGTTCGTTGCGTTCTCCGTGCTGTCGTTCGTAAACATATCTATCGGCGAATTGCTCTATTCGTATACGACCAAAGGTATCTATTATATCGGATACACTACGGCTACGATTTACGTATTCAGCGCGTTTGCTTTGGCAATGGTATTGTATTATATCTACGTGGTTTACGATATAGTAGTAGGTAAGAAAGCTCGTAGAATTCAACCTATGACGCTTACCTATGCAGGTTGGTGGAAGAATCTCTTCCTGCGTATCAAGAAGTGGTACTACGGTTTACGCGTAAAAACCGCTAAACAAAAATAGCGTCGCAAAAAATTAAAATGAAAAGCGTTGTCGTAAGGCAACGCTTTTTTATGGGATAAATACGTCGTAAAAGTTTTATATTCGGTTATCCGCTTGCTCCGCTGTGTTTGATAGGTTTTGAAATTTTCTTTAAGTCGAAGATTGCTTTATAATAATGTGTTTGCAAGTAGGGAATAGGTAGCAAATTTTACGTCGTCGAGCAGTGTCCGAAAGTATGATAGAAACCCCTTCGTTTCGATACGCGAAATATCCGCAATCAGACGTAGCGAAACGAGAGCTGTCCGATATAATTATATTCAGTTATAATTATATTCAGTTGATTTTGTAGATATCAAGCCACTTTTCTGGGCGATAGTTTTCAGGCAAACCTTTTTTTATTCTGCGTTTTGCCATAGCGTTGTTTACAGCGTAGAAAGCGGCTATAAGTCCGCACAATAATATCGCGCAGACTATTATGTAGACGACCACTTGTCCGCCGGATAATTTAGTAATGTTAAGCCAGGATAAAATAGAACCGTCGCAGACCTGAATTACTATTGGTTTGTCGTAAATAGACGCGTATGGAGTAAGTAAATATATCAACCAGGAATATCCTATCATAGCTCCGACGCCGACTAAATGTATCCAGCAGTTTTTATAAGAATATCGTCTTACGTTAAACAACATAAGCATTGCCGCAAAGTAAAGAATATGGTGATTGATTAACGCCATGGTAAACAGAAAAATCGTTTCTATATCCGATAAAAAACTTTGTGGGGATACCCAAAAACTTACGGAGTACATTAAGCCCGTGAGAAGCCCTACGAAAGAACCGAACTGGTCGGCTTTTTTCGTGCGGAAAATTACGGTTATCGCAAAAGTAAAATAACTTAACGCGGAGAACTCAACGGGAATTTTCATATGTTCGCCGATGGCTTGCCAGTAGATATATTCTCCGATTTTGTATGCGAGTAAGAAAAGCGCAATAGTATAAGCTATTGCGTAGGAAAGTTTAGGTTTGTTTCTTAATAAAAAGACGTGAACCGTCAACGATGCGAAGAGTAAAAAAACTATAATTCCAACCCACCAATTGTTGCTCATACTCATAAAATAACCTCCGATTTGTAAAGTTTTATAAAAAAACTAAACTAAAATCATTTTTCTATTGAAATAGGTGCTGCGATTTATAATGTAAAGTACGCCTTGTGCCTTGAAATCCAACTTAATCATTGCGCGGAGAGATTTATCCGCTTTGTCTATATCGGAATACTTAACGAGTACGTTGTCGCAGGTTTTGTTTAGCTCGGCAAGAATATCTTTTCTGTCGCGACGCATTGCCAGCACGTAAACGTAAGGGGATAACTTAGAAGATTCGTCGTAAAATTCTTGCGTTATATCGAAAAGGGCGTACAAAGACAATCTCTTTAATCTTGCCATAGTGTACTTCTTCGTTTTTGCGTTATCGAGGAATTGTTCGTACGTCACAGCGTTCATAGCCGCTAATTTCAAGCGATTATGCAAGCCGCCGTTTACGTCGTAGTAATGTTCCAGATCGTATCCGCTCATATCTTTCAATTTGAAAAGACACATATCCCCCAAGGGAGTACCGCTGGTCTTAATTTCTTTAAGGAAGTTGTAGCACAGGGGAGGAACTTTGTCTTTTACTTTGTTTAATTCTTCTCTGCGTATAGCGGAGCGAATTGCCGTAGCCGACGGATAGGGAGAGGTTATATCGTCGCTGTTGTAGTCGCTTTCTCTCTTCACCGTATGCAGTTTTATATTCGTTAAACCTTGCGCGTCGAGAGCCTGAATGTAACTTATAGCAAGAGAATTGTTAGGTTTGTCCAAAATATCGGCTACGTCAAGGTACTCGGGATAACTTTTTGCGTATTCGGCAAGCGCAAGACTTCTCGACTTAGGGAAAGAATAGCCTTCTTTCCGGAACGAAGCGAGCAAATTTTTATATTCGAGCGGCTCGTTTTCGAGGAATCTTGCCGTTTTAACAAGAGGTTCGATTTCTCCGCGTTCGCTGCCGAAACTCAGATATTCTATTCCGGGTAAAACGGAAATTATTTTAACGGCTCCGTATGCGAAGTTGTCGGCGGGGGAAATGCTGTAAAGAAGAGGCAATTCGATTACCATATCCGCACCCATTCTCGCAGCTATTTCCGCTCTTTGATATTTGTCTAAAACGGCGGCTTCTCCGCGTTGAGTAAAACTTCCGCTCATTATGCAAATTACGGTATCGGCACCCGTATCTTCTCTCGCTTTTTTTAGGTGATATAAATGTCCGTTCGTAAACGGGTTGTATTCGCATATTATGGCAACGGTTTTCATTTTTTTAATTTCGCGTTCTCCCAATGCTTGATTTATTCCGTAGAAGTAGTATAATTACATACGGAATATATTTATTATAATATATCGAACGATAAAAATAAAGTATTTTGGGGAGGGTATCGTGTCTAAACTGATGGAACGGGTTTATGCCGAAGCAAAAGAACTGTACAAACACATAGTTCTTGCCGAAGGCGAAGAATTAAGAATTATCAACGCAGCTAAAAAAATTACCGAAAACAAAATAGCGAAAATCACTTTAATCGGTAGAAAAGAAGTCATCGAAGAGAGAGCCGGCGGTAAGTTGGAGGGGATAGATATAATCGATCCTTTCACGAGCGAAAAGACCGCGGAGTATATAAATTTGTTGTACGAACTTCGCAAAGCAAAGGGAATGACTCCCGAACTTGCGGAAAAACTCGTTATGGGCGACAACCTTTACTACGGCGCGCTTATGGTAAAAAACGGCGACGTAGACGGAATGGTAGCAGGGTCCGTAAGGTCCACGGGCGACGTATTGCGTCCCGCTTTGCAGATAATAAAGACAAAACCCGGAGTAGCGACCGTTTCGAGCTGTTTCGTTATGAGTATGCCCGAAAACGCTCCCGGCAGTAAGTACGGACAAGACGGAGTGCTTGTATTCGGAGATTGCGCCGTTAATCCTTTACCCACAGCCGAACAGCTCGCCGACATAGCGATAGCCAGCGCGGAAAGCGCAAGAAAAATAGCCGGGATAAAAGAACCAAAAGTGGCTCTCCTCAGCTTCTCCACGAAAGGAAGCGCAAAGCACGACTTGGTAGATAAGGTAGCTATGGCTACAAAAATAGTCAATGAAAAAGCTCCTGAATTGTGCGTTGACGGAGAATTGCAAGCGGACGCGGCTCTTGTAGAAAGCGTAGGCAGCCTTAAAGCTCCAGGCAGTAGCGTAGCAGGCAAAGCGAACGTGCTTATATTCCCCGATTTGCAAGCGGGAAATATCGGATACAAGCTCGTACAGCGACTTGCGGGAGCGGAAGCCGTAGGTCCGATATGTCAAGGTTTTGCTCGTCCGGTAAACGATTTAAGCCGCGGATGTTCGGTTGACGACGTTGTCGGAGTAGTTGCGGTCACGGCTATACAGTGTTAGTTTCGGAGGATAAAATGAAAGTTTTGGTAGTAAATGCGGGAAGTTCTTCTCTTAAATATCAAATTATCGATATGGATAACGAAGCCATGCTCTGCAAAGGCTTGGTGGAAAGAATAGGTTCCGAAGGTTCTAACCTTGCGCATCAGACGGAAGGGAAAGAAAAACTCGTCGTAAAGAAGGAAATCAAAAACCATACCGACGCGTTGAGAGCGGTTATCGACGCCTTGACGGATAAAGAATACGGCGTAATAAACGACGTAAGCGAAATAAACGCGGTAGGGCACAGAGTTCTTCACTCGGGAGAAGATTTTAAGGATAGCGTGGTAATCGACGACGAAGTTATTCGCATCTGCAAAAAGAATTCCGTTCTCGGTCCTCTTCACATGCCCGCAAATATTTCTTGCATAGAGTCTTGCAAGGAAGTTATGCCGAATACGCCGATGGTAGCGGTCTTCGATACGGGATTCCATCAGACCATGCCGAAATACGCTTATATGTACGCTATTCCTTATAAGGATTACGAAGAATTCAAAATAAGAAAATACGGATTCCACGGCACGAGCCATAAGTTCGTTGCCGGCGAAGTGGCTAAATATCTCGGAACCGATAAAGCAAGAGTTATTACCTGCCATTTAGGGAACGGTAGTTCTTTGTGCGCGATAAAGGACGGTAAATGCATCGACACCACGATGGGACTTACTCCGCTCGAAGGACTTGTAATGGGTACGAGAAGCGGCGATCTCGATCCCGCGGTAGTGGAGTTTATGGCAAAATGCAAAAATCTCAACGCGGAGGAAGTTCTTACCGTACTTAATAAAGAAAGCGGATTTTTGGGACTTACCGGTTTCAGCGACTTCCGCGACGTAGAAAGAGAAGCTCTTAAAGGCGACGAAAAAGCAATTCTTGCCACCGATATGTTCGCTTATCGTATTCGCAAATATATAGGCAGTTATTACGCAGCTTTGGGCGGACTCGATTGCATCGTATTTACCGGCGGTATAGGAGAAAACAGCGATTACGGTCGCGAACACATAATGAAAGGACTGGAATGTTTCGGCGTCGACTTCGATTTTGTAAAGAATAAAAAAGTCGTAAGAGGGCAAGTTACCGAACTGTCAAAACCGACGAGCAAAGTCAAAGTCGTAATCATTCCGACAAACGAAGAACTCGTTATCGCGAGAGACGCCGTGCGTCTTACCGCAAAATAAGAAAAAATAGGGTTTAATTGAGTTGACAAAAGACTCATAAATCTATATAATTATCAAGCATAGTTAATGAATTAATAGGAAAATAGGAGGCGCGCAATGGCAGTACCAAAGTCTAAAATATCCAAACAAAGAGGGAATACTCGTTTTGCTAACTGGAAACTCGCTCCGCTCAATTTGTCTGAATGCCCGCAGTGTCACGAACTCAAAAAGAGCCACGAAGTTTGCCCGAAATGCGGATACTACGACGGAAAACCCGTAGTAACCACAAAAGAAGACAAATAATAATCGTATATCGAAAACAATTTTTTGAAATAGAGGAATGACATTCCTCTATTTCTTGTATAAAAAATCGGAGGAAATATGAAAATAGTATTGGACGTATTCGGCGGAGATAACGCCCCGCAGGAAATTCTTAACGGAGCGAAAGCGGCTCTCGAAAAAGAATCCGATTTCGAATTGGTTCTTTGCGGCAAAAAAGATATAATCGACGCGTATATAAAAGAAAATTCACTTGACGAAACGAGAATTACCGTCCTCGACGCTACGGAAGTAATCACTAACGACGAAAGTCCCGTTGACGCTGTGCGTAATAAACCCGATTCGTCCATAGTCAAAGCTTACGATTATCTCAACGCCGATTCAGACGCAAAAGCCTTCGTTTCGGCTGGAAGTACGGGTGCGGTTCTTACCGGCGCCGTACTGCTCTTAAAACGGATTAAAGGTATAAGTCGTCCCGCTTTAAGTCCCGTCTTGCCCACCGTCACAGATAAGAACGTTCTTCTTATCGACTGCGGAGCGAATACCGAGCCGAAAGCAATAAACATGCTTCAGTTTGCGAAGATGGGAAGTGCGTTTATGAAATGCGTTTACGGAGTTAAATCTCCCAAAGTAGGACTTTTGAGCAACGGAACCGAAGATAAAAAAGGAAACACTCTCAACAAAGAAGCATTCCCGATGCTGAAAGAATCGGGGATAAACTTTGTCGGCAACATGGAAGCGAGAGAAATTTTGAGCGGCGATTACGACGTAGTGGTCAGCGACGGATTTTCCGGTAATATTGCGTTAAAAGCGAGCGAAGGAACGGCTCTCGGAATGTTCGGTCTCATAAAAGACGGAATTATGAAGGGCGGTCTCAGAGCAAAACTCGGATATTTATTGCTGAAACCCGTTTTTAAGGGAGTTAAGAAAAAAATGGATTACAACGACAACGGCGGAGCGGTTTTGCTCGGGTTGCAGAAAATAGTCGTAAAGAGTCACGGAAGCTCTAAGGCGAAAGCTATATGTAATTCTATTTTGCAGGCAAAAAATATGGTCGATAGCGGAATAATAGAAAAAATCGGCGAGGAATTAAGTGTTAAATAACAGCGATTTTAACGAAATCGAAAAGAAAATAGGGTATACGTTTAAGAACAGGGAATTGCTTGTTCGGGCGTTTACCCATGCTTCTTTCGTGAACGAACATAAAAACGCCACCGATTACGAAAGGCTCGAATTTTTGGGCGACGCGGTAC
The DNA here is from genome assembly GCA_902766965.1 of uncultured Eubacteriales bacterium. Lineage (GTDB taxonomy): Bacteria > Bacillota > Clostridia > Christensenellales > DTU072 > CAG-1782. Next base: position 16,897 of record CACXFJ010000122.1, read on the forward strand.
TCGGATACGTCGTAGGTTTATATCTATATAAAACTTTTCCTAATTACAATGAAGGCAAACTTACGAAAATAAGAGCCAACGTAGTAGACAGGACTACGATAGCGTCGGTCGTAGCGGATATGGATATAATGAAATACGTGCGCGTAGGCGCGGGTAACGCGGAAGAAAATATTTTACATTCGAGAAAATCGAATTGCGATATTTTCGAAGCGATAATAGGCGCGATAGTCATCGATAACGGCGACGATTTGACCGATGCGGAGAACTTTATTTTAAGGCATTTGAAGTCAAAGATAGGAATGGGAAATATCTCCGATTATAAATCCAAGGTTTGGGAATATTGTGCTAAAAAAGGCAAAAAACCCGAAATAATTTTAATTAACGAACAACATATTGCAGGTTCTGCATATTTTTGCGTGGCTTTACACGTCGACGGAACCGAAGTAAGTCGAGGGGAAGGCGGGAATAAAGGACTCGCTTCACAGGACGCTTGTAAAAAATTTTTTAATTTGCAAAAATAATTTGAATAAAACGCTTGACAACGGATACAATAGTGTTATAATAGCGTTAGCAATCAAAAGGTGTGACTGCTAACAAACAAAAACCCAAAGTGCCAAAACGGTGGAGAAAATGAGTATCGAAAAGTTGTCTGAACGCAAACAGAAGATTTTGAAAGCGGTCGTAGACGAATATATTACGAGCGCTACTCCCATATCTTCCGGCGAAATCAAATCGAAGCATTTCGACGAAATAAGTTCGGCTACTATTCGTAACGAATTGTCTGCGTTGGAAGAAATGGGGTATCTTATTCAGCCTCATACTTCCGCAGGTCGCATTCCGTCGAAGAAAGCATATAATCTTTACGTAGAGAGGTTTGTCGAAAAGCATCCGTTATCGAAAAAAGAAGTTGCGTTCATCGAAAATGCGTTCAACGACAGATTCAACGAAATCGAAGACATCGTAAAGCGTACTGCCAAAGTAATCAGCGACGTGACGAACTACACCTCGGTAATAGTTTTGAAGAATATCAATAAAGTTGTTTTGAAAGAAATCAAACTTATCGATCTCGACGAACATACCGTACTCGTAGTTATCATTACCGACAGCGGAATAATAAGAGATAAGGTAATTACGTTGCATAACGCGGTTAACTCTCAGTATATTAAGGACGCGAACGCTATGATAAACAAGATTTTCGCCGGCAAAACGGTGAATGACGTTAAGTCGCCCGATAAACTGATAGAAAGCGAAATGCGAGAATTCAGGGAATTATACGAAAGTATCATTGCCATACTCGAAAGTTACGCCGACAGCTGTGAAGAAAGCGTATTTATGGACGGACAGTCGAAGTTTTTGGAGTATCCCGAACACGACAGAGAAACCACTAAAGATTTTTTGAGCGTGGTGGATACGAAAGAAAAGTTGGCGGAAATCATAGACGACGGAACCGATATCGAATTTAACGTAAAAATCGGTAAAGACGAGAAAGGCGGCATAGATAAATGCGCGATAGTCACGGCGAAGTATATGTTGCACGGCAAGGAGATAGGGCACGCCGGGGTAATCGGTCCGGAAAGAATGGATTATTCCAAGGTAATGAGCGTATTGAAATGCGTGTCGCATACTTTGGACGAAATAATAGACGGAGGAAATAATGGCAAAAGAATCGAATAACGAACCCGTAGTCGAGGAAGTCGCGGAAAAAACGGAGACCGAAGCGGTAAAACCGTCCGAATTGGAAACGGCGGTAAAGGCGGCGGACGAATTCAAGAATATGGCTCAACGTATTCAAGCCGAATTCGACAACTACCGGAAACGCAACGCGGAAGCCGTTCGCAACGCGCGTAACGACGGAATCGACGACGTAGTGGAAATGTTCTTTCCCGTCCTTGACAACTTCGAACGCGGTATGAACGCCGTGGACGAACAGGCAAAGATAGGAATGGAGCTTATTTACAAGCAAGTGCTTGCTATATTCGAAAAACTCGACGTTAAAGAAATAGCGGCGCTCGGAGAAGACTTTAATCCCGAATATCATCACGCGATCGCCAGATGCGAAGATGAGAACAACGAAAACAAAGTGGTTGAAGTTTTCCAAAAAGGTTATATAAGAAAAAATAAAGTGTTACGTCCCGCAATGGTGAAGGTAGCGCAATAAATATAAAAGGAGATTATGTATTATGTCTAAAATAATTGGTATTGACTTAGGAACAACTAACTCTTGCGTAGCAGTTATGGAAGGCGGCGAAGCGGTGGTTATACCCAACGCCGAAGGCGCTCGTACGACTCCGTCCGTAGTAGGATTTGCAAAAGACGGCAGCAGACTCGTCGGACAAATTGCAAAACGTCAGGCGGTAGTAAACGCAGATAAAACTATATCCAGTATAAAAAGGGAGATGGGTACTTCCCACAAAGTAACTATCGACGATAAATCCTATACTCCGCAGGAAATATCCGCAATGATACTTGCGAAACTTAAACAGGACGCCGAAGCGTATCTCGGTCAGAAAGTAACGCAGGCGGTAATTACCGTACCGGCATATTTCAGCGACAGTCAGCGTCAAGCGACTAAGGACGCAGGTAAGA
>CACXFJ010000123.1 GCA_902766965.1 uncultured Eubacteriales bacterium
ATGTCCCGTTATATCCACTTTATACCTATACACGTCGTCGATATGTGACTTCTTATCGTAAATCACGCTGTAATTGTCGTCTTCTCTTATTCTAATCTGGTTGGTAAGTTCGCACTTTTCGATAACGAGTCGGGCGTAGTTATCCTTTTTCATAACCGTTTTGTAGTTGGTAAACGTATAGCCCTGTTCCACTTCGAGACGGTAACTTTGCCCTTCGACGGAGCTTATCGTATCGACGTTTATATAGACGTCCTTTTCGGAATCGTACCAACTCAAAAGTTCGTACGCGTTAAGGGCTATTTCTCTGTAGTCGCCCGCGTTGCCCGAATTTTTCAAAATCATAAAGTTGCTTCTCAGCGTATCGCCGTAAGCGAAACCTTCGCCGTCTTCGAGTTCTTCGTTAAGGAAGCCGCTTATTCTGAGTTTTACGAACGTGCTGTCGCCGTAATAGTTGTTCAATTCGCTTTCCGAACAGAAACCGAACCGTTCGGTTCCGCTCACGCCGTTCCAAACGTAATAGTAGTAATACCCGTCGGGAATACCCGTGCCGGTGACGGCTACGTACATGTCGGTAGCGTATCTTCTTTTATACACTACGTCGTCGCCGCCGACGAACTCAACGGTCAGAGGTAACGGAACTATTTTGCCGTTGTCGATATCGTCGTAGCCGGTACCGTTTACTTTGTTCGACGGGTTTATCAGATAGCTGTTAATGGTGGAAGTAATCTGCGAACCGACGGCGGAAGAACCTTCTTTCTTCTGCAAATAGAAGTTATAGACTATCGGAACTTTGTCGCCCGCGCCGGGATACGCGTAATTTATATCGGACACGAACTCTATTATCGAATTGTCTTCGTCGACTATTCCTGCCGCGGAAACGGAAGAAGAGAGAATAGTTTTCGTTCCGTCGTAGTTCTTATCGAGAATTATATCGTTTATGTTTATCGTAATTTCTTTTTGTCTTACGTCCAACATCTGCAAGGAAGAGAACGTTATTCTGAAAGCGTTGGTCCCCGCATAGGACGGAACGTCCAAAAAGCCGTCTCTTACGGAAAGGCTTTTCGACGAGTTGTCGGTAGCATACACTACGGTCGCGGTATAAACGACGTAATATCTGCCCGTATACAGACGGTTATTGTACGCGGTGTATTTATTCCCGTCCTTATCGGTGAAGATTGCGTTACTTGCGGAATTGTTCATTATCGCGGTGACGGGAGTAAGATACAGAGTATTAAGACGCCCCGAAGGGGAAGTCGGTTCTCCTATCACTATCTGCCAATCGGAATGTTCTTTTATCGTAAATATGCCGCTGTTATTCGCGGTCTCGGTAGCTCCGTCCATTACTATATACTCGACGAAGTTAAAATCGGTCGGTCGCATGTACGTACCGTAAACAATCGAATCGGGAAATCTTTCTTTACCGTCGATTTCGGGTCCGCTGGAAAACTTAACGCTGAGTTCGTTGGGCGTTATCGCGTAACGCGCGCCCAAATTGTAACCGTTCGTAGTCAGCGCGCACTGAACTCCGCCCGCCAAAGGTACGACCGTGTAATTCTGCGTAACGTAATACCAGGCGTTTTCATTCTCTATATCGGCCACTTCGATAAAGCCTATCTGCAAGAATACCGTTTTGTTTTCGCCTATGGAAGCGTCGTTAAACTTCGTCCCGTCGAAAGTAAACAGTTCTTTCCCGCTCACGGCGGCAGCGTCTATCGGAAGTCCGCCTATTTCTCCCCACACGGAAGAATTCATAAGTACGTTCAGGAACAATTTATCGGCGGCGTCGGTTGTATCGTACGTTTTGCTGTTTTTAACCGATATACCCGTTTGATTTATGACGTCTACGCTCAAAGTACGCTTTTCTATCGTGATTTCTTGCGAAAACTCCGAGCCGCCCGTTTTTACGACGACGGGTTCGAAAATATCATATTCAAACACTGAGGAGCTTCCGATTTTTGTTAAATAATTGCCTGCGTTACGGACGATTTGTCCCGCGGGTACTTTTTCGTACGTCACAATTTCGCCGATATAGTTCTTTTTATACCATTGCACGCAAAGATAATTTTTTAACGCGGCAAGGTTCGTGCCGGAACTCGTGGCGTATTCGCTGCCGAAACCGTTACCGACGGAAGAGACGAAAGACCTGTTGTCGGCGGAGAAATAAAACTTGTCTTCCGACGCGGTGATATTGCCGTCTTTGTGGATAGAAACTATACTCGACACGTTTTCGCCCGTATACGTTCTTATATCCTTGCTCAAACCGAAATTATCTCCGTAAGGTCTGAGCTGTTCGGAGTTAAGAATAATTTCCGACGTGAATACGAAATTGTACTTATCCATATCCACCGTAATCGTTTCGTCTTTAACGGGTACGCCCGACACGTTAAATTCGGCGTAAGTCGTAAAGGTATCAAAATGATACCTTACTTGCGCCGAAGTCATTTTGTATACGCCCGCTTCTTTCAAGTCGTAAATATCTACGGAAACGTTCTCTCCCTTATAATTTTTACCTACCATCGTTGCCGATTCGAGTATCGCATAGTTAGCCTTCGTGGTAGCGTCGGCTTTCGTTTTCGCGACGAGCATAGCGTCTACGCGGTGCGTGTATCCCAGTTCGTTTTCGGTACCCCTTCCCTCGTCGACCATCTCGATTACGCGTTGAAAAGCCAGAATACCGTATCCGTTGTTATCTAAAAGAGTATTTACCCAATAATTTTCGGAAGAGGGGTCGTTGGCGTCGATATTGATTTTATACATATTGACTTCCTTCGGCGCCTCGCCGGCTTTCATTTCATAATATTGCGTAAAATAAGCCGAACCGTCTTTGTCCACGTAAGTAGTCACGACTTCGTCCTTATCAGTGCCCGGCAAGTGAGTGATCGTCCCCGCAGCAAACGCGTCGTATGAAGTCTTGGTATGGGCAACGCCGAATAAAGTCGCCGCGACGACAACCGCCGCCGTAAGCAATACGCAACAAACCGCGAAACTCAACCTCATAACGTTATTCTTTTTCATACGACCTCCGAAGACATAAATATCTAATCAAGTATATTATATTATAATATACGCGTGTAGTCAACAGCGAATTTTTTCAGACCGTCATAAAAATAGCGCTTTACGTTTTCCGAAGAGGGAAGTTTTAATTTAGACGACAGCAAATCGTCCTAACGAAAAAACCGCCGATTCGGTTAAAAATCGACGGTTCGTTTTTTTATTGTTTTTATTAAAAAACTTATTTGCGTTTTTTTGCGGGTCTTTTCGATTTTTGAGAAGTAGCCGCGTAAACGGGAGTCACTATTTTTTCGGCGAGATATTGAACGTAGTTTGCCGTCATAAGTCCGTAAACCGCGCCGCCGAACACGAGCAATAACGCCGCGAAAATAATACTGACAAATCCGCTCGTCACCGCGGCTATCACGAACGGAGCGGCTACGGCTATCAGAAGGAACAGATTTTGCAAAGGCATAGAAACGGTAAAAATTGCGGCGTTTCTCATTTTATCCGCGAAATTCATGTCGTACATGACTATCGTAGGCAACAGTAAAAGCACGAACATAAGTCCGAATACGGCTATAATCGAAGCGAGGATAATAAGAATCCATTCGCCCACGCCTGCGGTTCCCGCCCAAAATCTCGACAGGAAGAATACGTATATATTACCTACGCCGCCTATAATTACTCCGGCTATAAGAGTAGCTATAAGGGTCTGCCACCAATACTTTTTTATACCTCTGAAAAATTCGACTATTACTCTCGGAACGTCGTTTCCGTAGGAATCTTTTTTCGTCACGAACGAGTCGTTCCAAATAAATTTCACGCATAAATGCATCATTCCGGAAAGCCCTATCCCTGCGATAAATACGCCTATTCCCGCAAAAAGGAATGCCCAATAATATACGGAAAGCATTTGAATTTTTACCGCGAGAACGTCGGATGCGTTGCTTAACCCTATCCCTACGCCCGAAAGGAAGTATGGAGTCTCCGTAACTCCTTTAAGCCAATATCCTAACTTTTCGGGTCCGAGTACGGATAACGTGACGAACACCGCAAGAAGCGGTAACAACGTAACTATAAACAGCAAATTCGCCAACAGCAACTGTCCGTTGTGAGCGCCGAATACGCTGCCGAAATACTTAAACCTACCGGTTACCGGAGCGGATACGCCGCCGTCTTCTCTTGCTTCCGGCACAAATTTAAGATGTTTAAGCAGTCCCAAACTCGCGCTTTTTTCTTGTTTAGCCATTATTTAACCTCGCTATAAAGTGTAACACTTTAATATTTTATCATATCGTTCGGAAAAAGGCAACTCCCCCTTTCCGAGCGTCTCTTACCCGTCGCTTTACGCTTGAACTTCGCAAAAAGCCGACGAGCCTTAGCCGCTCAATTTACTTTTTACCTGTTATCTACGCTCCTTCATCATCGCTCTCATTCTTTCCGCGTGGTCGAGAACCGACTTTCTTATACGCAGGCTCTTGGGCGTGACTTCGAGTTCTTCGTCGTTTTCCAAAAACTCGATACATTCTTCCAAACTGAACTTTCTCGGCGTCTCTAACCGTAACGCTTCGTCGCTCCCCGCCGCGCGCATATTCGTGACGTGTTTTTTCTTGCACACGTTTACAGGAATATCTTCCGACTTCGGAGAATAACCGACTACCATTCCCGCGTATACGGGCGTGCCCGGTTCTATAAAAAGCGTGCCTCTTCCCTGCGCGTTATAAAGTCCGTAAGTTACCGCTTCTCCCGTTTCCCACGCGACCAAAGCTCCGTACGGGCGGCGTGGCATCTGTCCTTTCGCCGGCTCGTATCCGCTGAATACGCTGTTCATTATACCTTCGCCGCGGGTTTGCGTCATAAAGTCGCTTCTGTATCCCAAAAGTCCTCTTGCGGGAATCTTGAATTCGAGTTTTATACGCGTGCCTTGCGGGTGCATATCGATAAGTTCTCCCTGTCTTTTCCCCATTTCTTCCATTACCGAACCTACGCATTCGCTCGGAACGTCGATGACGAGATTTTCCATAGGTTCGCACAGAACGCCGTCTATCGTCTTGTATATTACTCTCGGCGTGGACACCTGAAATTCGTATCCTTCCCTACGCATGTTTTCTATGAGTATAGAAAGGTGAATTTCTCCTCTTCCGCTTACCAAAAATTCGTCGGTGGACTTACCTTCTTCCACCCTCAAAGACACGTCTTTAAGGAGTTCTTTCATAAGTCTCGCTCTTAAATTACGGCTGGTGACGAACTTGCCTTCCTTCCCGGCAAACGGGCTGTCGTTTACCGAGAAAATCATCTGCAAGGTAGGTTCGCTGATTTTGACGAACGGAAGGGGTTCTACGCAGTTCGTCGAGCAAACCGTTTCGCCTATCGTTATATTTTCTATTCCGCTGAAACTTACTATATCGCCGACCATAGCCTGTTCGACTGTAGTTTTGTTAAGTCCCGAAAATTGATAAATATTAGTGATTTTACCTTTATACTTTTCGTCGCTGTGGGCGTTGCAAATAACTACTTCCTGATTTTGCTTCATTACGCCGCGTTCTATTCTTCCTATTGCGATACGACCGACGTAATCGTTGTAGTCGATAGCGGATACCAAGGCTTGCAACTCGCCCTTTTCGTCTCCTTCGGGCGGGTCGATGTGTTTTATTATGGTTTCGAACAAAGGTTGCAGATTAGTTCCCGGTACGTCGGGGCTGTAAGAAGCCGTTCCCGCTCTGCCGCTGCAATAAATAACGGGGCTGTCGAGCTGACTGTCGTCGGCGTCAAGGTCCATGAGAAGTTCGTACACTTCGTCCAAAACTTCGTGACAACGGGC
>CACXFJ010000124.1 GCA_902766965.1 uncultured Eubacteriales bacterium
CAAAGAAACACACGAGCCGCAAGTTGCGAAGTCCGGCTCGACCGAACACGCTTTTATTTTCACAAGGATAAAATGAATATATAATTAAGGGGGCATCGCTCCAAGCCCCCTTAATAAACCCCTTTCCTCATAATGTTCCCCCCCCTATCCGAATTTAACAAACTAAATCTTTCTCAACAAAACTAATTACTTGAACTAACTTTATTTAGATAAGGATAAAAATACCCATTTAGGGTGGGTGGGCGGGATATATAAAAACCTATTTACAGATAAAAACGGAATAGAAAACACGCCTATTCCGCCTTAATCATTGTATCCTTAACGCCGAAATCTTTGATTTTGGCAATTCACGCCCGCAGGGCAATTAACTCCACGAAGTGGAAATTAACGCCAAGCCGACGGCTTGGCAATTACCGCCGCCCACGGCGGAAAAATTCCGCGTAACGAGTGGTCGGAGTGGCGGACTGCCTTGCTTATTTATAGGTTCGACCTATGTACCAAATCATTAAAAAGGACTGTTAAGAAACCTTGCTTTACTTAACAGCCCTTTTCGTTTTGCAAAAATCTTTCGATACGGTTAGTTTATGTAGAACTTATAGTTATTCAAGCCGTAAGAACCGAGTTTCGTTTCCACGTTCTTCGGGGCTTTATATTCGGCGGCTTTATCCTTTTTCGCATTGACGGTCATATTTATCTCGTCGGTAAGGGTTATTATCTGGTCACGATAGTCGGTATTCGTGGGGGTATATCTTATTTCCGTTTTTATTACCGCGGAAACTATACTGCCGTTTTTCATTTCTATCGTCACGCAGGAATCGTTTATTTCGTAAGCGTTTTTATTAAAATAGTTGTCGACTTTTTTTGCGCCGGCTTCGTCGTTTGAGTTTACGAGTTCGGCTACCGTTTCGTTAACCGAGATAGTTTTACTGTCCTTAACGTGAATTTCGTATATGGTTGAGCCGTTTTTGGAACTTCTTCTTATACAGTTTACGTCGGAAGATAAGAAAAGGAAGTTCTTTACGAAAAGATTAGTCTGCGTGTCTATGGTTACTCCGTCGGCGGTTTCCTGTTCGTTCGTTCCCGTTCTGGATATTTTATGCACCGTGCCGTCCTGAATATTGCCGTAGGTGTATTTATAGGTTTCTTTCGACTCGTCGTCAAGATGGGTTTTACATTCGAACGAGTGATTGAACGCGACGAACGGACTTCCGTCGAGGTCGTAAGTGTTTTTGAAAATCGTGCCTTTGTACTTATCTACGGTAGCCGTAACGTTCCAACCGGGGTCGAACTCGTTTTTCGCGGCAACTTCCAAAGAATACGTTTTGCTGTCGGTGACCTCGGAAAAAGCCGAATTTATCACGCCGAGTTCGCGATTTATATCGCTTTCGGTAACTAAAAGACCTGCAGTAGACGGCATATTTATCGTGCTGTCGCCGTTATGCTGCGTATACGTTATGCTAAAACCTACGGGAACGCCTTTTACGGGAAGTTTTATCTCCGCGCCGAAAGCGAATTCGTTAAGAACCATCTTTTCGTCGAGATTGAAATAAAAATCAAGTCCGAACGGATTTGTAAAAGCGACGCTTCCTATTGCGATTTTCGAACCGCTGTTTCCCAAAACTCCGAGTAATCCGTCGGTTTTCGTGCTGTCGGCAAAATTTAGTTTCGCCTTGAATTTGAAGTTGGCGTTATCGGAAACGGTAATTTCGCTAAAATCGCTCGCCTTTAACGCGTCTGCGATTTTGACGAAAGGTAAGTTTAGCATAGTAAGCCCTTCTGCTTCCTTGGGAATGACGCTTATGCTCTTGACGTTACCGTCGGGGTTGGTCTTCATTTTTATTCTCGAATCCCCTTCGGTCTTTATGTATTCTACGGAATCGTATAGTAAACTCCCCGAAGTGGTTCTCGAAAAGCTCAATTCGGAGGTATCTTTATTAAATCTGTACTGCCCGTCATAGTAGCCGTTAGCCGTACCGTTGAATCCGCCTATGTTTACCGCACCCTGCAAATGCAATCTGAAATCGTAGTTTTCCTTACTGTCTGCGTTTGCCGCCGCTCTCGCTCCGACCACGGTCTCCGCGGTAGGAGGATCTATTTTAAGTTTTGCCGTATAAGTCGCTTCTTTATACCCGTCGGCGGTAACGACTGCGGTAGCGTCATATTCGCCCGCTTCCGTGCCTACGTTTCCGCTGTAACTGACGTTTGCGTTTTCGGGAACGCCGTCCGCTTTTATTTCGTGGCTCTTTCCGTCGTAATTTACGGTGACTGAATTAAACGTGATACCCTGAAACTCTGCGAGTTGCGACCCTTCGGGTTTTTTTGAACAAGCCATACATAACGTAGCTACGGTAAGTAACGTCGCGATAACCGCCAAAAATAGAATTCTTTTTTTCATATTGCTCTCCTTTTCGTTTGTTTGAATAAATATCAAATAACGATACAAGCTAATATTATCTCATTTTGAGATAAGTGTCAATATCTCGAAATGAGATTTTTATAATGTAAAGGAGAAAAAAGATTGCAAGGATTTGCCAACGCGACGTTTCGATGCGCGTCTACCGTTTGCTAACGGCAAATTGAGCTTGCGGAGAAACGGTAAAAAGTTATTTCTTGCAAGCCGTGTAAAGTTATAAATAGATTTATGTTGGACTTGAAATTACGCGAATTACGTTTGGAAAACGGTTATACTCAATCGTTCGTTGCCGAATATCTTAACGTGCAACAAAATACCTATTCGCAATACGAAACGCAAAAAAGAGAAATTCCGTTGGAACTACTCGTAAAGCTATCGATACTTTATCAGGTTTCGGTAGATTACGTTCTCGGTCTGACTTTATAAAAACGCAAAAACAGCCCCGACTGTCGAGGCTGTTTATTTTTTTGCTTAAATGTTGTTCCGAAAAGTTGTTTTTTTATAATTTTCTTCCGCAGGACGGACAAAATCTGTCTGCCTTATCTACTTCTTTGCCGCAAGAGGGGCAATACGCTTTATCGTAAGAACCGCCGTTATAATTAGTCGCGTAAGGGTCTGCGGTGACGGCGGAATACTGCGGAGTCACGTTGATTACTTTCTGCACGCCCATATATCTGTCGTATTCTTCTTTGGCTTCGCCTATGGAGGCGCTTACGGATTCTCTTGCGACCATAAGGTCTCCCACCATACGATACCCGGGAAGATTTCCCGTGTTAATCAACTTATCCACGATTTCATACATTTCGGCTTCGCTGCAACTATCCGCGAGTTTAACCAAAAGTATCTTATCGAAGTTCTTTATTCTCTGCATAAGGTCGTTTATTATGTTAGCGTAAGATACTCTCATCATCGAAGTCATAAGACCGAAACCGCATCCGGCAAATCCGAAAAACGGTATCAGAATCAACGCGAACGCCCACGGCTTATCCATAAACAAAACGCCCATAAGCGCGCCCATAATTCCGAACAGGACGAAACTTAACGCCAATCCTATTCCGCAAAAAGTACGGGTTCTGCGGTACTTTTTCAGCTGTCCTTCCATATCGGGTTTTACGTAATTGACCAAACCTCTCATATGCATGACTCTACCGTTGACTCTATAAATCGGCATATTGTTGTTATTCATTTCTTTCTCCTTTTTTTATCTACGAGTTCGTAGCTTAAAATCATTATTTGTTTTATAGTTTCGTCGGGAACGCTCCCGTCGAGTCTTACCGTAATCCAATGTTCCTTATTCATATGGTA
>CACXFJ010000125.1 GCA_902766965.1 uncultured Eubacteriales bacterium
AATGCTCCTGCTTCTGACCGTAATTCGTGATGTTTTTAAGATGCGTTATATCCTTAGGCGTGAGTGTCTTGTTAGTCTGCGGTTTACCCCCGCCGCTGGGGGTACTCGGTTTACAAGCGACTATAGACACGACCATAATCAACGCAAGTATGAGTACAGAAAGTTTTTTGATTACTTTCATATTACCTCCTTATTCGTTTAAGTGCGGACGCAAAGCGCCAGCCTAAATAATAATATATAATTATTATACAAGATAAAAACTGTTTCGTCAATACGCTTATTTAACCGTAACGCGACAATTTCGTCGGAAAAAGCCGCCCTGTACGGACGGCTTTTCTTGCTGTAGTAAAAAAACTATTTACCGAATCTTTCTCTCGCCTTGTAGGTCGTATGAAGAAGTTCGTGCGCCTTGTGAGAATTGGGTTCGCCCAAAAAGTCCTTATAAAGTTCTATAATCTGCGGATTTTTGTGCGAAACGCGAATGGATTTGCCTTCGTCCTCTTTGTAAAGAGCCGCTGCGCGCTTATCTCTGTAAGTGTCGAGAATATCTATATCTTCCTTCGGAAGGAAGCACGATCTGACGTACGGCTGTCCGCCGCCCGCCACGCATCCGCCGGGGCAACCCATAATTTCGATGAATTGATAGGGGCTTTCGCCTTTTCTTATCTGGTCGAGTAAGACTTTCGCGTTCTTCATTCCGTGAGCTACCGCTACTTTAACTTCGGTTCCGCCGAGATTATAGGTAGCTTCCTTTATTCCTTCGAGACCTCTTACTTCGGTAAGTTCTACCCTTTCGAGTTCTTTACCCGTAAGAATTGCGCCCGCGGTACGAAGAGCCGCTTCCATAACGCCGCCCGTCGCTCCGAAAATAACGCCCGCGCCCGTGTATTCGCCCACGATATCGTTGTCGAATTCTTCGTCGGGAAGTTTTTCGAAGCGGATACCGGCTCTCTTTATAAGTTTGCCGAGTTCGCGAGTGGTAAGCACGGCGTCTACGTCGCGGATACCGTTATTTCCCATTTCGGGTCTGTCTTTTTCGTACTTCTTGGCGGTACAGGGCATTATAGAAACCACGAACATATCCTTCGGGTCGATACCTTTTTGTTCCGCATAGTAGTTTTTCAATATAGCGCCGAACATTTCGTGAGGAGACTTACAGGAAGAAAGATGTTCCAACAAATCGCCGTAATAGTATTCGGCGTAGTTTACCCAACCGGGAGAACAGGACGTAATCATCGGCAAGGCTCCGCCTTCGTTGACTCTGTGAAGAAGTTCGTGCGCTTCTTCCATAATGGTAAGGTCTGCGCCGAAGTTGGTGTCGAAAACCTTTTTGAAACCGAGTCTTCTGAGCGCCGCTACCATTTTTCCGGTGACGAGGCTGCCTACGGGCATATCGAATTCTTCACCGAGTGCAGCTCTTACCGCGGGAGCGGTCTGAACGACGACGTATTTACCCGCCTTGAACGCGGCGTCTACTTTTTCTATTTCGGATACTTCCATCAAAGCGCCCGTCGGGCATACGCTTACGCATTGTCCGCAAAGGATACAGGGGGAGTTTGCAAAACTTCTGTTCTCCGCGGGAGCGACGATGGTCTTAAAGCCTCTCTTTTCAAATCCGAGTACGGAAAGTCCGTGCGCGTTTTTGCAGCGTTCTATACATCTTCCGCAAAGCACGCACTTGCTGGTGTCTCTTTTTATGGACGGAGTAAGTCTATCCACGGTAGCGGGAGTTTTTTCCCCTTCGTAGATACCCTCTCTCGCGCCGGTAAGAATAGCGACGTTAAGGAGTTCGCACTTGCCGTTTTTGTCGCATTCCTGACAGTTACGGTTGTGGTTGCTCAACAAAAGTTCTACCGAAGAGCGTCTCGCTTCGCTTGCTTTCGGAGAAGAAATGGTGATTTCCATACCGTCGGCTACGGGATAAACGCAGCTCGCTACGAGTCCTCTCGCCCCCGTCGCTTCGACTAAGCAAACGCGGCAGGAACCTCTCGAACATTCGCCGTGGTTAAACGCGCAAAGGGTGGGTATTTCGTACCCGCACTGCCTTGCTGCTTCGAGTATTGTCAAACCGGCTTCTACCTCGTAGGGTACGCCTTCTATTTTAATATTTATTTTAGCCATAACTCTCCCTCCTATTTCTTCGATATCGCTTTGAACTTACAGGAAGCCATACACATACCGCACTTGATACACTTGTCGGTGACGATTTCTCTCGCGGGGAGTTTGTGTCCGGGCGATACGTAATCGGTCTTTATGATAGCGTTGACGGGACATTGTCTTTCGCAAAGTCCGCATCCGATACATTTTTCTTTGTCGATATCGTAGTTCATAAGTTTCTTACAGACGTGCGCGGGACACTTCTTGTCTACGATGTGAGCGAGATATTCGTCTCTGAAATGCGCAAGCGTGGACAAAATCGGGTTGGGCGCGGTCTGTCCGAGAGCGCAGAGAGAATCGTTCTTGATATTCTTCGCCAAATCGTCGAGTTTGTCGAGGTCGTCCATAGTCGCCTTGCCTGCTACTATCTTGTTGAGGATTTCCAACATTCTCTTGGTGCCGATACGGCAAGGACTGCACTTACCGCAGGATTCGTCGCAAATAAATTCCATATAGAATTTAGCCACGTCTACCATACAGTTGTCTTCGTCCATGACTATCGCTCCGCCGCTACCCATCATAGAGCCTTTCGCGACGAGGTTATCGAAGTCGATAAGAGCGTCGAGGTCTTCTTTGGTGAGGCATCCGCCGCTCGGTCCGCCGGTCTGAATTGCTTTGAATTCCTTTCCGTCGGGGATACCGCCGCCGATGTCGTAAATAAGTTCTCTCAAAGTGGTACCCATAGGTACTTCCACGAGTCCTACGTTATTGACTTTGCCGCCGAGTGCGAAAACTTTCGTGCCTTTGGACTTTTCCGTGCCGAATTTAGTGAACGCCTGATAGCCTTCTCTCATAATATAAGGCACGCAAGCCAACGTTTCTACGTTGTTGACGATGGTGGGGCTGTCCCACAATCCCTTTACCGCCGGGAACGGAGGACGGGGACGAGGCATACCTCTTTTTCCTTCGATAGAGTTAAGGAGGGCGGTTTCTTCACCGCAGACGAACGCGCCTGCTCCGAGTCTTATGTGTACGCGGAAAGAGAAGTCCGTGCCTAAAATATTATCTCCGAGAAGTCCGAGAGCTTCGGCTTCTTTAATGGCTATTTTAAGTCTGTGTACTGCTATCGGGTATTCCGCTCTTACGTACAAGTAACCGTTCTGCGCGCCGATAGCGTAACCCGCTATCATCATACCTTCG
>CACXFJ010000126.1 GCA_902766965.1 uncultured Eubacteriales bacterium
CTTCAAGTGAGAATTTATCGGAAAGAGCGGAAATAACGCCATTTAGGCAAGATTTGTATTGTTCTCGGCTGGCA
The DNA here is from genome assembly GCA_902766965.1 of uncultured Eubacteriales bacterium. Taxonomy (GTDB): domain Bacteria; phylum Bacillota; class Clostridia; order Christensenellales; family DTU072; genus CAG-1782. The sequence continues at coordinate 75 of CACXFJ010000126.1, forward strand.
CCCGTCCGACTTACACGGACAAAATTTTTACCGCACAAAGTCTTACGACTGCGGAAAAATTCCGTGTAACGCTTGGTCGGTATTTGTTACATTTCTTCCGTCTTTTCAAGCGTTTTGATATACGGATTATGGCGGACGATTTCGTAAACTTCCAATTCGGAGAAGTTACGCGGGGTGACGAGTTCTATGTCCGCGATTATTCCGCTTTCGGTGCTGATGGTCTTAAACTTCAAGAACTTTTTCGCGTCGAAAAGGTACTGTATTTTGTTGATTACGTCGGCGTCTTCCATCGATACGGTAAGACGGAGCGAAGTCATCGTTCTCGTGCGGAAAATTTTGTAGGGTTTGTGCAGGATTACTTGCATTATTATAAGCAAAGCGGTGCTGACTGCGCCGATTACGTACATACCCGCGCCGATAGCCATACCGATAGCCGCCGTCGCCCATACGCCTGCCGCAGTGGTAAGACCGTGGAGCATATCTCTACGATAGAAGATAATTCCCGCGCCGAGGAAACCTATACCGGATACTATTTGCGCGGCGATACGAGCAGAGTCGGCTCCTCGTATACCGTCTAAACCGTTTGTCTGGTCGGAAAATCCGTATTTACTGATTACCATCATCAGGGCAGCCGCCATACATACGATGGCGTGGGTTCTTATCCCCGCTTCCTTAGAACGGGTTTTTCTTTCGAAACCTATCATAAATCCGCATGCCGCGGCAACAACCAATCGCAAAATAAGGTCGAGAAGGCTGCTGTGTATGTCTATCGAAGTGAAAGTAAATTTTATCGCACCGAACATATTAACACCTCGTAATTATTTTATACGTTAGATTATAGCAAATATTTCCGCTTTGTCAACGGAATAAGAATTTATATACTTTAAATTAACCGTTTTATTGATTTCCGTTGAGTCTGTAATCGTCGCCGTCGAACATTATTACCGCGCTTTTCGTTTTGTCGCTCAATCGGCTGAAAATTCTCTGACCGTATTTTTCTTCCAACGCGCGTAAAGTAAGGTTCCCGGTAATGAGGGTTTTTAATTCGGTTCTTTCGGCAAGAAGTTCGTACAGGTACTGCAAAGTCACGTTGTTTATGACTGCTTCCACGCCGAGGTCGTCGATTAGGAGAAAATCGTATCCCGCTATCTCGTCCCACATCGCGGCTTTCGATTCGAGCGGCGCGCAATGATATGCGAGAAGTTCTCGGTTGAGCCGCACGGAGTTGAGTATTTTTATGGACTTTCCGCTAAGTAAAGCTTCTTTTGCGACGACTTGCGCAAGGTAGGTCTTCCCCGAACCGGGTTTGCCGAGAACGGTGCAAAAATTGAGGTCGCCTTTCAAAAATTTGTTGTTTATAAACTTGGCGTACTTTAAGTAATCGCTTTTTTTATCGCCGTAAAAATCGTAATTCACCGCTTTAAGAGAGTCGGGAATATTCCGTAAAAACTTGTAATCGTCAAGGTTTATTTCCACTCTCGTTTGTTCGAGACAAACACATTCTTTCCCGTTGACAAAGCCCGTGTCGCGGCATATTTTGCAATGATAATCGGGGCTGTCTAATTTTTCTATCCCCGCCGATTTAAGACGGTTTTCGACGAAAGCGAGCTTTTCCGAATACTCTTTTTCGAGTTCTTCCACGCCCTCCATGCGAAAAACCTTTCTTTTCGCTATCTCGAATTTAAGAAAAGACGCGCGGGAAAAGGCTTCCGAAAAATCTTCGTCTTTTTTCAGTTTTTCCAACTTGTTTTCGTAAGCGGTTTCCGCTTCCGTTTTTCTTCTCTCTATGAGGAGTTTTGCTCTGCGCGTATCTGACATCAGTTCTCCCAGTCGTCAAAATTGACCAGCACGTTTTTGAGCTGTTCGTCGCTGTATTCGTGCTTCATATAATCGTCGTTTTTGCCTTTTTTGTTTGATTTATCGTGTTTTTCGGACAGTTTTTCTTTAATCTTCTCGGCGGAAAAAATATTGTCGGCGCGGAGAGAAGCAAGGGTTCTGTTAATTGCCTGTATGGGATAAATTTCTCCCGAACAGCTTTCCGCCACGGCAAGGACGGCGTCTTTGTCGAACCCCCATTCGTTCCAGGCGCGGTAACATTCCCGGTCGCGGTTACTTACCACGCCGTAGTTGCCGCACTTATCGAACACTTCTTTTACGTCCTCGTCGATTTTCAACTGTTTTTCGACGAAAGCGTCTATTGCCGCCGACGACAAAACGCCGTTGCGGTAAAACTTGTCCACGGTCTGCGACAGTCCGTCGAAAGAGCGGATATTGCGTAAAAAACAGAATTTTGCGAGTTTTTTCAACCCTTCTCCGTCGAAACCTTCGTTAAGCCACGGTCTTACGTAGCTGTCTACAATAGCGTCGGTGCTTCCGTAGTAAGAGCCGAGCGTTTTCGCAAGGTCTTTTGCCAGGGCGTGGACGCTTTCTTTTTCTTTTATGTAATCGGCGACGGCGGCGACGTTGAAGGCTCCCGCCTTTTCGAGTTCTTCCATAAGTTCGTCGAGTTTTTCCGTTCCTCCGCGTTTTTTAAGAGATTTTGCGGCGGCAAGTATCGAGTCCAACGGGAAATTCTTTTTCTTCGTCCATTTGAGATACAACTGACGGTCGGTAAGGTCGGCGGCTCTCTTTATGCCGAGCGAGGAAAAAATCTGTCTTATATCCTCGGAATTGTTTTCGAGTTCTTCTATATGCGCGGTCACTTTTTTTTCGGTGATAAGACCGTTTTTAGCCCAGTCGGTGGCTACCGCGAGTATGTACGGGGTGGAAAATCTTCCGCCGCCGAGATCCTTGCAATACTGCATTATTAAAAGCATGGCGTTGGTTTCCACCTTGTATTCGTGCATAAGCTCGAAATAGGCGTTGTATTCGTTCGGCGTAAGTATCCGTTCGGGGAAAAGTCTCGCCACTTCGTCGGCAAAAACTTTGTACTTTTCGCCGTTGATTTTAATTACGGGTTTAAGCGGATTTTTTACGGAGAGATATTTTACCGAGAAAGGAGAGGTTTTCGTAAGAGAAACCAGCCCTTTTTCTTCCCAGTAGCGGAAGCCTTCGGCTATTCTTTCCTCGTCGACGTGGAGAGCGATAGCCATTTTTTCAAGGCTGTTTTCTTCCGAAGCGTCGCTCGCAATAACAAGCCCCAAAAGATATATCTTCACGTCCAACGCGTCGGCGTACGGAAGGTAAGACAACAGAAAAACGTTGTCCACCTGCGTATAACCCGCTCGGAGATAATCGCTGCCAAGACTTAAAAATGCCATAATAAGATAAAAATATTTCCTTTAATATTGCAAAGTACGCTACGTTTGTTGTATAATAACTAATAATGTGTATTTATATACCCCTTGCGTGCGAGACCTATTATATCACAAGGATGGAATTTGCGCTAACGGTTTGTAAGACAAATTTATTATCCACAAGATATGGTATACCGCCGAAAACCTTACACAAAAAACCACGGAGGACTAAATGAAACTTCTCACCCTTGCAGTCAACGACGTCGAAAACGTAACAGCCGAATACGATTTTTCTTCCGGTTCGGTCGATTCTCCCGCCGACGCGATTAAATTTCTCGAATACGCCCTTTTCGGCAACGAGGCTTTGTTTAAGGGAAAAATAACCCTGAAAGCCGAATACGACGGTTCTTTATACGAAATAGAACGCGACTTCTCGTCGGTTACCGTCGTGTATAAGGACGGAGAAATGTTGGGCGAAACGGACGGTGCGGAAGCCATAGCGAAAATAGCCGGACTTAAAAGCAAACAGTGGAAAGAAAACGTCGCCCCCGTTAACGGAGCGGAATTTATCGAAGACGTTTCTTCTTTCGTAAAGAAATATTTATCGGAACTTGGTTTCGACGGGGAAGAATTGGAAAAACGTTGGGATATCTACTACAAAGACCATTCCCTGTACGTATCCAAAGTGGAAGCGTACGACGAGCTTGTAGACGACTCCTACATAGAGATTGCTGCCGAAAAGAAAGCGAAACTCAACGCCTTGCAGGAAAAACTCGACGCGGTGGACCTTCTCAAACAGTCCGCCGAAGAAAAAGGGCTCGTAATAGCCTTAAAGAATAACCTCGCCGAACGCAGAGAAAAATTGCTCGAAAACGAGGAAGATATTAAGGAAAAAGAAGAAATCATAGCTAAAGACGACGCTTTGCGTTTGAGAAAAGAAAGAGAAGAAGAAGTCCGCAAAGCAGCCGAAGAAAAAGACGCTTTGTTCGTTCAGTTGGACGAAAAGATAGCCGAACTCGAAAAGTTGCAGGAAGAAATAGCGGCGGCGGAACTTAAAGTAAACGAAAAGACGGAAGAAGCCGCTTCGCACGCCGAAAGAGCCGCAGGGTTAAGAGACAGTTTCGGCGACATTCTTTACGCAAACCTCGACGATAAAGAACTTACTAACGCGGTCGTAAAGAAGACCGAAGGCGTGGTAGCTACTCTCTCTGAAGACAAGGATATCGATTCCGCGACGGAAGAACTTAAAAAGAACCACCTGTCCTATCGTAAACGCCGCGCCATAAGGGAAGGCGTCGCTTTTGAAAACTCGTTCGACAACTCCCGCGTGAGAATTGCCGACCTTAACGCTAAAATAGAACAGAACGAAGCTCTCGCCGAAAAGATGCGCGGAGAAATCGCCGTTAACGAAGCGTTGTTGCCGGCGGAAATCGACGAAAACGCAGTAAAGAACAAAGAAGAAGGACTTTCTTTGCACGAAGCTAAATTAAACACCCGCGCGTTGGAAAAGGCTGCTGCCGAAAACGAAGAAAAAATCCGCGGTTTGCTCAAAGAAAGAAAGACCCTGCTCGAAGACCTTAACGCGCTGAAAAAGGCTAAAATAGCGCAGGAAGAATACGTAAGAAGAGTAAAAGCGAGAGCCGATTACCTTAACGCCTGCGTAATCGACGAAAAGGCAAGACTCGCTTTCGACACCACCGTGGAAGCCGCCGAAATCGGCGATATCTGCCCCGTTTGCAACGGCAGGATTTACGATAAAAACTCTTTCGTCGAAGAAATGAACAGAGTTAAGGTCGGCGTTAAGAATATAGAAGCCGACGCGAAAAAAAGTAACGACGTTTTAGCCGAAGGTATAGAAAAACTCCACAAGATAGAAGTAAGATTAAGTCAGCTTACCGAACGCAACGCGACGATGGTAAACGCCGTCAACGAACTCAGCGAAAAGGCAAAGGAAGAAAGGAAAGAACTTACCGCCTTGCTCGCCTCTTACGGAGTCAAGACGGTAGCCGACCTCGAAAGGAAGTTCAGAGCCTTTACCCTTCTCGGCGGCGACGAAGACGCCGTGAGAGAACACGTAGCTTTTCTTAAAGAAGAACTCGAAAAAATCGCGGCGACCACGGAAGAAGACAAAAAGACGCTCGCCGAAGAAGAAGAAAGATTGGAAGCCATGCGGAAAGACTACGACGAAGCCATTCGTCCCGAACTTGACGGCAAACAGGCTCTCGATTGTCTCGACGACATCATAGAAAACGAAAGGATAGAAGACGAACTTATCGCAAAAATCAGCGGAGACATAGTCCTCGGGGATAAGACGTTCTCTTCCGATAACGACAACGCCGATTTGTACGTCAACGTGACCGCGGAAATCTTCGCCGACGTCATGGCTGAAATAAAAAAATCCGACGTGGCGAGAGCCGACGCGGAAAAAGAAGCCGACGAATTAAGAAAGGAAGTGGAAGAAAAACAAGCCGAATTCAATCGCCGTATAAGCTCCGCAGACGAACTTAAAGAGAGAATAGACGGTATCGTAATAGACGAAGTCGAAGGAACCGAAGAAGAAAACGTATTAGACGACGAAACCCGCGCCGAATACGCGGACAAGATAGAAAAGTTCCATACCGACCTCAACGCTCTCGACATTCAGATAGCGGCTCTCGACGGTTACAAAGCCGACGAGTTTGACAAGGACGATTATTCGGAATTGAGAGCCGAAGTGGAAGCCGCCGAAAAGGCGTACAACAAAGCCGCCACTCGCCTCGCCGTATCGGAAGCGGCTAAAGACCTCGCTTACGAAAAGACCTCCGTATGCGACGTGCTTACCGTGAAGATGAACAAAATCAAAAAGATTACCGACGGAGAATTGTTCGACGTCGTCATTCCGGTAATAAACGACGTGCTTACCGCCGCGGGAACGCAACTCGAAGCTCGCCCCGACGGGCTGGAAATCGCCTTCTTCGACCTCAAAAAGGATAAACAAGTAGCTCTCGCCGACGTTGACGCCGACGTAGCGACTACCGCTATTAACTGCGCTCTCAACTATATTATGGAATTGGTCACGGGAGAACAAACCACGAGATTCGCCGTGGTTTACGGTAAGACAGATTACCTCGTCGCTCCCGCCGCCGAATACGGCGTGGTAGTCTTGTAAACCTATGGGAATCAAAGTTTCTTCGCATAGCGGACATCGCGAAAGAGTCCGCTACGTGGTGGAACATAACGGTTTGCGTTATCTCCCGCCCTATCAAGTGCTGGAATTTTTACTGTTTTACGGGATTCCGTATAAGGATACCAAACCGATAGCGTACGAGTTGCTGTCGAAGTTCGGCACGTTGAAAAACGTTTTTCTCGCCGACGTGAAAGAACTCATGCAAGTCAAGAATATGACGAGAAACGCCGCTCTTTTGCTGAAATCTTACGGCGAAATTCACGACTTCGTTTTCAAAGCCGAACTCTCGGAAAAGACCGTGCTCGGTCCGAACAACGTTTTGTCCTATCTGAGGGATTTATTTTCCGAAGACCTTACCGAAAAACTCGTAATAATCAGTCTTAACGAAAAAAACGAACTGATAAGTTGCGACACGCTCGCTTACGGCACGCCCGATTCTATCGCTATCCCCGCGAAAGATTTGGTGGCGATAGTGTTAAGAAACAACGCCAAGAACGTTATTCTCGCCCATAATCACCCGTCAAAACTCGTCACTCCGAGCGTAGCCGATACCGACGGCACCGATATGGCGGGGACTTTGCTCCACTCTATCGGAGTTAAACTTATCGACCACGTAATAATAAGCCGCGATTACGCGTACAGCTACTTCTTACGCTGTCGCCTTTCTACCGGCGAACAGTCGGTGTACCCTATGTATAAACACGATAAGGATAAGAAGTATCCGTTTTAAGAAAGCGAACTTCGCTGCGTGCAAACACGCAACTTCACTTTTTCTCCCCTATTCGGCGAATATTATTTTTTTAATACGGTTAAGTACGACCGTTCTTTCGGGCATGGGGTAGATGGCGAAGACGTGGGTTTGGTATTTATAGACCCAGTAGTTGTGCTTTATGTTTTCGGACGTCAATTTTTCGTCGAGAAGTTTGGTGTCGGGGTAGAGAATATCGTGAGTACCCGTGATTATCGTGACTTCCCCTAACTTCGAGTAGTCGCAGTACAAGGGGCTTACGTAAGGACTTTTTACGTCGCAGTCGCCCGAATAGGTAGCCATTTTGCGGGCAAGGTCGGCTTTGTTGAGCATCGGGTCGAGCGGAGCGTATTCGTCGATTTCCGGGTTTGTTAAGGCTATATCGAGGACGGGAGAAATAGCAATCAGTTTCTTCGCGCCGTCTACCTTTCTGTCGGCTAAAAATTGAGAAAAGGAAAGGAGTATACCGCCGCCCGCCGAGTCGCCTATAAAGTAGAATTCGCCGTCGAGAGTGACGTAGTAGTCGTACAGCCATTCCAAAACGTAATCGTATTTGTATTCGGGCGCTTTGGGATAGACCGGCATTATTACCTGCATGTTCAGTTCTTTACTCAGGCGTTCGCAGTAAGCGAAGTGTACCATAAGCGGTTGCCACATAAAAGAACCGCCGTGGAAGTAAATTACTTTCTTTTCGGTTTCTTCGCCGAAATAGCAGACTTCGTTGCCGTCGAACTTTTCCGTCCGGAAAGAATAGAGTTTTTTACATATATCGGGAACGGAATAATCGGCGTTTTTTCTACGGCGTTTTTCGATTTTTCTATCGGTTTTTTCGGGGGGAACGTGAGTGTGACCTGTCATAAAAACGTCAAGTCCCGCTTCGCCTATCACGCTCAACGCGCTTCTTTCGGTAAGAGAGCCTATTATCGCAGCGGTAAAGACGGCGGCGAGCAATAGCGTCGTGACGACAAGCGTAATAAAAAACGAGACTTTCTCCTTTCTTTTCATTATTTTTCCATAAAAAGGGACGCAACGTATGCGCCCCTCTTCTTACCTTTAATCGGGATAAGCAATTATTCGGCGGCGTTTTCTACGGGCTTCATAATCTTGTGATACATGTCGATAAAGTCTTGTTTGGACATAATCACGGGGACGGGGTAGAGCGGGTTCGCTTCCTTGTAAGCTCTTTCCGCCATTACGGGAATATCTTCTTCCTTTATTCCGTCGATATATGCAGGAATATTCATTCTGGCGTTCATATCTTTTATTTCCTGAACGAACTTTTTAGCCTTTTCGGATACGCTTGCGCCCTTAATTCCTACGCAGTCGGCGAGTTCTGCAAGTTTAACGGCAGCCTTTTCGCCGTAGAAGTCGAGTATGTAAGGAAGAATTACCGCGTTGGCTAAGCCGTGAGGCGTGTGGTAGAAACCGCCGAGAGCGTGAGCCATAGCGTGTACGTTGCCGACGTAAGCGCGGGTGAACGCAACGCCCGCCATATAAGAGGCGTCCTGCATGTAAGCGCGGGCTTTAAGGTCGTGTCCGTCGTTATAGGCTTTTTCGAGCCAGGTGAAGATGAGCTTCGTAGCTCTTACCGCTCTGTCTACGGTAAGGTCGGTGTTTTCGGAGCCTATGTAAGATTCGACCGCATGGGTAAGAGCGTCCATACCGGTGGTAGAAGTGATATGAGGCGGAAGTCCTACGGTAAGATTGGGGTCGAGTACGGCGTATCTCGGTATGATTACGGGGTCTTCGATGGGATACTTTTCTTTGGTTTCGGAATTGCTGATTACCGCAGCCAAAGTAGCTTCGCTGCCCGTTCCGCTGGTGGTAGGAACGGCGTAAACGTCGGGGAAACGTTTTCCGTGTCCGACTTTAAGCACGCCTTTCATTTGCGGAATGGTCTTTTTCGGATTGGCTACTCTGCAAGCCACGCCTTTCGCGCAGTCCATGGGCGAGCCGCCGCCGAAAGCAACGATACCTTCGCAATCGTTTTCTTTATATACTTCGTACGCTTCGTTAATGTTATCGATAGTGGGGTTGGGCACCGTCTTGTCGTACACGCTTACCTTAACGCCGCGGTTGGTTAAATCTTCTTTGAGACCGTCGATAAGGCGAAGTTTGTTGTGGAGTACGTCGTCGGTAACGATAAGCACGGACTTTTTGCCTTGTTTTTCGATAAGTTCGGCAAGTTTGTCAAGACCTTTTACTCTTTCCGGTTCGCGCATACGCAGCAAAGGCATAGCGCACTTCATCACGAATTGAAACGCTCTGCAATACGCTTTGAAAAATACGTTCATATAAACCTCCATAGTTTACAAATCAACTGAAATTATTGTTATTTTATCACATTATATTGCTTAACGCAATAATAAATGAACGATTCGAATTTTTATCGGAAAACCTTAAAGTTTAATTTAAGATTGTTTTCCGACCTCCGTTTCCGACGTTATTTTTACGGGGAAAACGCCTATTCGGAAACTTCTTTCGCCGCAAGGTAAACGTTTTTGCCGAACCTTCTTCTTATCTTGTCGAGATAGAGTTTTTTATCGGTAATTTTGCCCATACCGAAGTATTTAATCATTCTCATTAAGGTATTGCCCTGAACTCTACTAAGTATTCGCTTCGTTTCGTCGAACGGTTCGGGATTTCTTGCGACTTCGTAGTCGGTGATTTCCACCGCGTCGCCGTTTTTCACGATAATATCTCCGTCGCAGGCTACGCCGTTAATTTTAATTTTACCGCCCGATATATCCTTAAAGGTAAGGCGATAAGTCCTGTTTTCGGGAAGAGCGAATTTTCCGTTTTCTTTGCCGTAGCGAGGCGCGGAAACGGTGAAGGTAATCTTGCCGTCTTCTTCCGACACGGCAAAATCGGTATAGGCGTATTCGCCGTCTAAGTAATCGTTACTTTCGCCGTCGTCTTCGTATAAAGAGTAAGCGTTGTTGCCGCGGTATATAAGAACCTCGAACTTAACGGGATTGTCGCAGCCGTTAATTACGCCGTCGTCGGCTAAGGGAATTATTGCTCCTTCCTTACAAAGAACCGGGATATTTTCCAAATCCCTGAACATGGATATTATTCGTCCGCCTTTGTATATTCTGCCTGTAAAGAAATCCGTATATCTTCCTTTGGGAACCCAAACGTCGGTTCTCGACATATTGAGCGACTTTAATCTCTTGCTCGTGACGGGGCAGACCAACAGTTCCGAACCGAAGAAATATTCGTTCTTTACTCTATACGCTCCGTCTTCGTCGGGGTAATTATAATAAGGCGGCTCGCATAGAGAAACGCCATAATCGGAAGCGTTCTTCATAGCGGTATAGATATAAGGCACGAGTCTGTGACGCAGACGCAAGAAGTCTTCGGTTATTTTTTCTACCGTTTCGCAGTGACGCCACGGTTCTTTCCCCTGCAAGTCGTGAGCCGTGCTGTGAAGACGATTGATGGGGCTGAACACGCCCAACTGACACCAGCGGAGATACAGTTCGTCGTCGTATATACCGAAAGTGTGTCCCCCTATATCGTGGCTCCACCAGCCGTAGCCTACGTTGCCTGCGGTGGAAGTCATATAAGGTTGGAATTTAAGACTTTTCCAGGTGGCTACGCTGTCTCCCGAAAATCCCAACGGGTACCGATGGCTTCCCGCTCCGGCAAAGCGGCTTAAAATGACCCCTCTTTTCCCGTCGCGGCAGTTGTCGAGATAATGTAAGTGGTTCAACGCCCACAAGGGGTCTAAACCTTTAACGGTACTCTTTTTGCCCTGTTGCCAGTCTATCCACCAGAAGTTTACGCCGTCTTTTTCGTAACCGTGGTGCAGTATATCGAAATACGCGTTTATAAAGTTATCGTCCGAAAGGTCGAATTTTACCGTCTGTTTGGTCTTCGGATCGATACCGACCGCTTTTGCCATATCTTCGTAACTATCTTCGAAGCACCTTACACCGTCGGCGGGGTGAAGGTTTAAGGTGACGCGTAAATTATCCTTGTGAAGGGTATCGAGGAACTCTTTATAATCGGGGAAAAGGTCGGTATTCCAGCTGTATCCCGTCCAGCCCGAACCGAGCCACGGACGCTTCGTCGGGAACTTTTCTCCGAACTTTTTATCCACCTTTACCCAGTGCCAGTCCATATCTATCGTCGCGACGGAGAGAGGAACTTTTTTATCGGCGAACTTGTCTATCACCGACAAATACTCTTCTTGCGTATAGGCGCGATAGCGGCTCCACCAGTTGCCCAAAACGTAACGGGGCATCATGGGTACTTTTCCGCAAAGGTAGTAAAAATCGCGTAACGCCGCGCGGTAATCGTGACCGTAAGCAAAAACGTACACGTCGGAATCGACGGTTCTTCCCTTGACCTTTCCGTCTGTTCCCAAAGCCATGCTCTTGTCGGACAGATACGCTACCCCGGTACGGGAAATGACTCCGTCGCAAAGAGCCACCGCTCCGTTACGCATATCCACGGTACGGCAGGTACCTTTAAGGTTGCCTTTATCGAAAGTGGAAAGTTCTTGCCCGTTGACGGTGATTTTGACAAAAACGCGACTTTTTTTCAAGAAAACGAACTCGCTTATCGCGGTACGGATTACGTAAGAACCGCCCAGGTCCTCGACCGTGTACGGAACGTAAGGAAAGTTTCTGAACCAGACGGTCTGCGTGGCTCCGTCGCAAAAATGTCTGTTTCTGCCACGTTCGAGCCTTACGAGCCTTTCGGTAAGAACGGTTATTCTGTATCCGTCCTCGACAATACTGCTTCTTTCGTCGGCGGCGGAATTAAATTCCGCAATAAGGTTTTTGTTAAGTGTCATATCGTTCCTCCGTGGAGTGTATTGTTTATTTATATACTAACATAAAATATATAAGCCGTTCAAGACCGCGTCGTTCTTCTTGAGAAAGAACAGCCGCAGTAGTTTTGGCGGTATAGCCCGTGTTCTGCGGCTAAAAGTACGCTTCTCTTGTACCCTTCCCGTTTTTTGAAGTCGGTGGGGAGATAATTTACGCTGTAAATTTTAGCGAGGTCGTAACCTATCTCGTTTATTTTATCGGCGTTTTTTAGGGGAGAAACAGTCAAAGTCGTGGCAAAATAGTCGCCTTTTTTACATTCTTTCGCCACTTTGTCGAGGCGAAGGCGGTAGCAGTCGAAACACCTTGCGCCCCCTTCGGGCAGGTTCTCTTTACCTTTCGCGATGTTATCGAAATCTTCCTTTCTGTGTCCGTAGTCTGTTATCTTCACGTTTTCGCCGTAAACTTCCTTTATGTACCGCTTTTGCTCGGCAAGGCGTAAAAGGTACTCTTCTTCTTCGTCTATATTAGGATTGTAATAGACTACCGTAATATTAAAATAAGGATAAAGGTCCTCGAGACATTTAGTAGAACACGGCGCGCAACAACTGTGCAAATAAAGAGCGGGCTTGTCGGTAAGTCCGTCGATAATCTCGCGCATAATTTTGTCGTAATTCGGTTTATTCATATTTTATTTCGTTAAAAAAGACCGTTTCGTCTCCGCCGCACAGAGCGAAAGCGTATCCGTCGAAAAGACGGTAAGTTTTTCCTTCTCGCGTCCGCAATCCCTCGGATAAAGGTATCCCGTAAAGTTTGGCAGTAGCTTCCCCTTTACCGAATTCGTCGAAGAATTCGTCTTTATCGGTTATTTTTTGACCGAAAAACCTTTCCGATATATCTTCGGCGGCAGTTTCTTTTTTTAGTTGTATATCCACTCCGACGGGCTTTTCGCTCATCGCGCATACGACGTATTTTCCGCTGTGAGAGAGAGAAAACTCCGTTAAAGGCTCGCCGTCGTTTCCGATAAGCCGCGGTTTAGGTTCGGTTCTGTCCACCGTCGCCGATAAAATCTTCTTCCTCGTAACGTGACAAAACTTTTCGTACGCCGACAGAATAAAATCGTCGCTCTTTACGGGGTATTCGGTGAAAAAAACTATCGTCAACGTCCGTATATCCTTATAATTTTGCGTAAAAAGTCGTGGTCTATTCCGTTAATCGCGCCGAAGTTGGTGCGGTAACGCCAGCAGTCTTCGGCTTTGCCGGGGACGTTCATTCTCGTGTCCGAGCCGTAACCGCATAAATCCTGCATAGGTATTATCGCAATATCGGCGCAACTGCCGAGTACGCTTCTTATCACCGCTTTCGTCGCGCGGCAACGCCCCGCTCCGCTCGCCCAGCCGTATCCGTCGTCGCAGTCGACGTAATCGAATACCTGTCTTCTCGTGTTTTCGTCAAGGCTAAGTAGCCACCCTAAGGTAGTGTCGTTGTCGTGCGTACCCGTGTAAGCCACGCATTCGGGGATATATTCGTGAGGGAGATGCTTGTTGTTTGCGTCGCCGTCGAACCCGAATTGAAACACTCTCATTCCGTAAAAACCGCTTCTTTTAAGAAAATCTCTTATATTGTCGTCGATTATTCCGAGGTCCTCGGCTACTATCTTCGGATTTTTTATCTTCTTTTTCAGTTCTTTGAAAATAGCCAAATCGGGACCTTTTTCCCACTTGCCGTTTTTTGCGGTGTTTTCTTCGGCGTCCACCGCCCAGTATTCGTACAGTCCGCGGAAGTGGTCTATCCTTACCACGTCGTACAGTTTAAGGGCGTGACACAATCTTTCCACCCACCACTTGTAGCCGGTAAGAGCCATTTTTTCGTAGTCGTAAAGAGGGTTTCCCCACAGCTGACCGTCTTTGGCGAAATAGTCCGGCGGTACTCCCGCCACTTTTTTACGCCGTAATTCCTTGTCGAGCAGGAATAGGTCGGTATGCGCCCACACGTCGGAACTGTCGTAGTTTACGTATATAGGCAAATCGCCGAACACTTCTATCCCGTAGCTTGCGGCGTAATCGTGAATTTTTTTCCATTGAGAGAAGAAAACGTACTGTTCGAAAACGTAAAAATTATACCTTTCCGACATTTCTTTCTTTACCTTTTTGCAAAGTTTTTCGGAATAGAACTTTTCTTCGTCCGCCCAGTCGGACCACATAGCTCCGCCGTTTTTTTCTTTAAGCGTCATATACGCGGCGTAGTCGGGGAGCCAGTAGGCGTTGTCTTTAATGAAGAGTTCCATTCCTTCCTTTTCTTTAAGACCTATCCGGGAATAAGCAAGTTCCAACGCTTCGCGTTTTTTTGCGGAAGCGAAAGCGTAGTCGGTAAGATAAACGTCTCCGTTGTAGCGGAAAGAAGCCGCTTCGTCCGCCGTAAGAAGTCCGTCGAGCCTTTCGGGGTCGATATAAAGGTAGTTCCCGGCAAAACTCGATACTCCGCTGTAAGGCGAATTGCCCGCGCCGAGAGCGGTGACGGGGAGAGTTTGCCACAGCTTTATTCCCATCATTGCGAATTCGTCCAAAACCTTTTCCGCGTCGGATGAAAATCCGCCTATCCCGTACTTACCGGGGAAAGACGATACGTTAAGTAAAATTCCTGCTTTTCTTTTCATTTTTTCCTGCCGTTATCTTCTTTTACATTTTGGCGAAGAGAGAATTTCGCCCATAACGATATATTTTTTCAATTCTTCGCGGGAGAACTCCTGCCCGTTGACGGTAATCGGTTCTTCCTCGTAGACTATTCTCTCGTCGTAATGGTCTATGCACCCTTCGGTGACGGCTCCGCCGGCGGAACCGCCCACGGGTACTTTTTCGTGACGATGCGCTCCGCCCTGACAAGCGGGGTGATCGTGCGTTATTTTATTGCTTTTCCGTACGTCAGCCATTATTTCTTGTCGGAAGAAGTTTTGTCCGTTCCGCTTATGGCGTTACGCATATTCGTGTCGGCTTGCAGGTTCTGCATATTGTAATAGTCCATTACGCCCAATTTTCCGTTGCGTAAAGCGTCCGCCATCGCTTTCGGTACTTCTGCTTCCGCTTCTATTACCACCGCTCTCATTTCCTGAGTCTTTGCTTTCATTTCCTGCTCGGTAGCCACAGCCATAGCTCTTCTTTCTTCGGCTTTGGCTTGCGCGATACGCTTGTCGGCTTCCGCCTGATCCATCTGTAATTGAGCTCCGATGTTCCTGCCTACGTCGACGTCGGCTATGTCGATACTGAGTATCTCGAACGCCGTTCCGCTGTCGAGACCTTTTTGCAATACGGTTTTTGAAATGCGGTCGGGATTTTCCAAGACGTCTTTATGCGTTAAGGCGCTGCCGACGGTGGTCACTATTCCTTCGCCGACTCTCGCTATTATGGTTTCTTCCCCCGCGCCGCCTATTAGACGGGAAATGTTCGCGCGGACGGTCACTCTTGCCTTACAGCGAAGTTCTATACCGTCTTTCGCGATAGCGGCTATTACGGGAGTTTCTATTACTTTCGGGTTTACGCTTACTTTTACCGCGTTAAGAACGTCACGTCCGGCAAGGTCGATAGCCATAGCCGTACGGGTGGATAGTTCTATATTCGCGCTGTGAGCGGAGATGAGGGCGTTGACTACCTTAACGACGTCGCCTTTCGCCATATAATGGGTTTCCAATTCTCCGATGTTTATGTTAAGTCCGGCTTTCTTGCCGGTGATATACGCTTCTACTATCATTCCGATTTTTATCTTGCGAAGACGCATTCCTATAAGTTTTCCCATCGAGATATACGCCCCGGAAACCAATGCTCTGAACCAGGTGGATATGGGTACGATTATAAAAAACGCAACGACTACGACCACCGCAAAAACTATTCCGAATACCAGAAGGGGGATATTGAGTGCAAGTAAAGATGCCATAATTTTTACTCCTTTTCGTTATTTTTGATTATTTCAACGCCGATTTTAGAACCTTCGACGTTATTAACTTTTATTTTTTTCCCTACGTTTATAAAAAAGTTATCGGCGACCACGTCGTACACATTGCCGTCTATTTCGGCTTTGCCCGACGGGCGTAAATCGGTGACGGCTTTGCCTTCTTTTCCGATAAGGGAAGAATAATTCTCCGTGCCGTCCGAAAAGTCTTCGTTCACCGCCGTGCCGGATTGTATTAAGGGCGTCTTTTTGAGCCAGTTTTTTTTCGTCGCGACGGCGAGAAGAATAAATAAAAGCGCGCCGATTATGAGAAACAGCAAGAGCATTTGAAAAACCTGCGCGATAGGGTTATCTTCGGGTTTTCTTATCACCGCGCGTAAAACTATACTGAGGACGAGCAGAACTATGCCCGAAATTCCGAATATCCCGAATCCCGGCTCGAAAACTTCGATGAGGAGCAGAACTATTCCTACGGCGATACATACGGCGACGTACCATTGCATATTTGAAAACAATAGTCCGAACTGAGCAAAAAATTCCATTCATATCCTCCTTTACGGTATATAGAGTTATTCTCTCGGCAAGTTATATCTCGCTTCGTCGGCGTAACTTTTCGCCGCATAGGCAAGAGCCGTCGCTTTTTTGTATTTTTTCGAGTCGGAAGAACGTTTTATCGCCACGATTATTATTATGAGTAAAAGTATAAGAACGATTACCGCGGGGAGAAGAAGGTCGTAATAAAGGACGAGAACCCCTTCGCTGTCCGCCGTGAAAGTAATCGTTCCGTCGGAAACGGAAAATCCGTCCAACTTATGCTTTACTCCGTCGGAATCGACTATGCACGCTCGCAAACCGAAAGTAAACGGAGTTTTCGCAAGGGTTATTTTACCCGTATATTTGCCTGCGATTCCGCCTTCGGCGTCGATTTTGTAAGCGAGGACGATAAGCCTGTCTATTCTGCCGTATCCGTTTACGTCGGTAGTTGCGTTTTCGGTAACGGTAAGGGTTGCGTTCGGCAGGAACGAACCGTTCAGAGAACCGGATTCTGCGGAAAGTTCCGATTTGTAGACGGTGATTTTCCCTTCGACGTAGGTTATTTCGTAGTTATCGAGAGCCGCGCCGAAGGGTTCTATCGAGTATTCTCCGGGGACGGCGGGTAAATTTGCCGAAAGATTTACGTTAAGATTTTTTTCGTTCTCGCCGCCGACGAAACCGTAATATTTTACGTAATCGCTTAACGTTATATCTTCGGGTTTTGCGTAAAATATATCGGAAAAGACTATTTTAAGGGGAGCTTTCGCTATCGAGAAAGTAAATTCCCCGTCGTCATTAAGAGAGTAATTGCCGTCGGCTATCCTTGCGTATCCGACGTAATCGCCGGCGTTTTTCACCGCTTTGTCGTAAGAAACGATTATCTTTTGCGAATTTTCCGCCTCGTCGCCCACTATTTCGCAGGTTATTTCGGGGGCAGAACCGCTATAAACGAGATTTTCCGCGCCGATTACTCTGAAATTAAGGATTTTCGGCGTAATAGTATAGGTAGCCGCCGTGAAAAGTACGTCGTAGTTGTCGTTGTCGTAAGTTGCGGCAATCGCGTACCTTCCGGCGTCGAAACCGCTTTCTTTTTTCAAAGTCACGTTAAGGTCGTCGATACTTTCTCCCGTCGCGAAAACGCTTCCCTGCTCCGCTTCGCAACGGAGTTCTTTAAGGGGTTCGTCGTAGACGCTGTCGAGAGAAGCCACGGTAACGTATATTCTGCGTTTCGTTATTTTATAAACGCCGCCGATAAACCTTACGTCGTATTTATCGCTCGAAGATATACCGGTAATATCGTATTCTCCGACGGCTTTGCCCGTTTTGCGTGAAAGGGTAATTTTAAGGTCGTCGTCCGCGTCGCTTCCTATAAGGGGAGTCGTCCTTTCGTAAGTAAGAGCCTGCTCTTTTTCGCCGTAAACCGTCGTTACGTCGTTAATTTTTACTTCCGCCGTCGCTTTTTGTACGGTTATCGTTATATCGGAAGAAGTTTCTTCCACTCCTTCTTTCGTAGCCTTGCAGTAGTATACGCCGCTTTCCGACGGGTAAGTAACGGTCAAAGCGGAACTCTCCGCGGCTACCGCGTCCGCGTCTCCTCTTTTATACCAGACGTAAGTTACTCCGTCGGATAAAGAACCCTTTATATCTACCGCAACGGGGCTTCCGTCGTAAGTTTTCGCAATTTCCGTTTCGTACCCGTCCGCAAATATTCCGCTCGCTCCGCAAACGTATTCCGACGAAAGAACGGGAGCTGTCGCCAAAACGAAAAGAATCGCAAGCGTAATCGCGATTATCGGTAACAAAAATTTAGTTAAACTTACTTTAATCCCTTTCATTAAGCCCACCTGCTGTGTTTTTTACGCCGACGCTTCTTATCTTTTCCGCTTTTGGAAAAGGCTTCGATTATTATCAAGAGTACGATTATCACCGCTATCCCGACGAGAACCGCGTTAAGAACGACGGCTCTGTTGTCGACGGCGACCGCCGATTTTCCCGCAAAGACGTATAAGTCGACGGGACTGCCGTTTATTGTGAACGTGCCGTTGTCGAACGTATATTCCTTTTCGGTAAGGACGCCGTTTCTGTAAACGAAAACTCTCACGCCGTCGGAAGACGAGATGCCGTCGGCTTTTATGTTTATCGTGCAAACTTCGTCGGCAAGCTCGGTTTCGCTGCCCCCCGACAAGGCGGTGATTTTGTATATTGCTTTGACCGCTTCTTTCTGCTTTTCGTCCGATTTGAGAACTTTGGCGGCTTCATCGATTATGACGGCGTTCTCGGTCTTCGTCAAACTCAGGTTAAGAGTCGGGTCGAACCCGTTTTTCGAGTCGCTTATGGATACGAAATCGGCTAAATCGTTGCTTTCTATCGAAGTCGTCTTAATGAGAAGCGTGGCGGTAAGGAGCAAATCTTCGTAGAGTTCTTTTTTTACGGTGGCGGTTATCTCGTACTTGCCCGCGTCGGATACGGAGTCGACGGAATAGCTTATTCCCACGCCCGACCACGTTTCTTCATCGTATCTTACCGCGATAGAATGAGCTTTGCCGTCGTACAGTACGCTTTCGTCCTCGAAAGTAAAACCGGTAAGAACTCCTTTAAGAACCGTCAGAGTTGCGTTTTTTGCGTTCACGACGTAGTTATCCGACGGTTCTCCGCCGTATTTTACGATTATATCGTAACTGCCGGGAACAAGAGGATTTTCATCGTAGGGTAAAGTTACGGTCACGTTATTTTTAATATTCGTTACGTCGGCGTCGGATACGCGACCTATAATCAAAGTCTCCGCAGAGCCGACGGGAGTTTCGCCGTAGCGATATGACATATTCCTGCAAGTAGCCGTGACGGCGGCTTTCTCTATAGTAAAGACTATTTTGAAGGGAGCGTCGCAGGTTATTTCGGCTAAGTATTGACCTGCGTTTACGGGGGAAACCTTGTCGCTGCCTTTATAAAAAGTTACGTTTTTGTAAGAATGTTCGTTTCCGTCGTAGGTTATTTTCTGCCCCGCCGGAATCTGAACGGGAGATACGGTGGAATTTACCGAGGTTTCCGAAAGGACTTTTTCGAAATTATCGTAAGTTTCGTCGGCTTTACGTTTGACCGTCACCGTCACCGTTTCGTATTCCCCTTCTACGGGAACGGCGTATTGATTTTTCGTCGGATACGGAAAGGTTTCGCCCGCGGCGTTTTTGAAAGTAAATTCGTATTCGTAGTTTACGTCGGGGTAATTGCGGAAATAAACGGCGGCGGATTTACCGTCGAACAGAACGACGGCGTCGGTTTCGTCGAAAACGAACGGAACTTTATCCGAAGCCGCGGCGGACGAAGTCGTCGTCGGACAAAAGACGACCGAAACGCACAACGCTACCGCAACCACTAAAAAAATCGTCGGAATTACCGCTTTTTTCAAATCGAGAACTCTCCTTTAATAAGTAAATATATTATATCAAATGTTTATGTAGATTTCAATACGTAATTATCAAATATTTTTATCGCCCTTTTCTCCTCGTTTTCGATAAAAAGAAAGTCTCCCGTTTCCGAGAGACTTACTTAATAATTTAATCGTTTTAATCGTCGCTTGATTTTTCACCTCGTTCGGAAAGAAGAGAGGCGTTTTCGTTACTTAATATACCGTTCCAGAATTCCGAGGAGATATCGAAGTCCCGACTTTTCGGCGGTTGCCTGAAAATTATCGTTCGCCAAAGGTCCGTGTTCCACCCCGTAGACCAGATGGACTTTCGGATCGTCGAGCGGGTGTCCCGCCGACGCGCTGTACGCAGGCACGGTTCCGTCGCCGTAGGAGGACTTGATTTTATTCACTATTTTTCCTTCTTCGTTTATCTCGACGGCTATCGTGGTCTCGACGTCGATACCTACGATAAATTCGGTCGGCACTGCGTCCGCTACGAAAATCTTACCGCCGTTGCCGTCGTCGACGTAAAGGTTTTCCCAATAAGCGGGCAGGTTGTTTACCGCGGGCATAAGGCTTCCGTCGGCGCGTTTGGCCCAGTCGAAGGAGCATACGAGTTCGTAAATTTCGGCGTTATTGAGATACTTTTCTCCGTTGCCGATGGAGCCGTTTACGCCTATGTAGTAAGGACTGTCGCCGTCGAAGTACCAGGCGGAGTCGAAAGCGGGCGAATTGAGAAGTTCGTAGATACTCGCAAGAGTCCTCGCCACGTCGGTAAGAGAGAAATCGCGGTTAGCGTAAGAACCTACCGCCTTGAACAAATCGGCGATAAAGCCCGAAGCGTCCTCCGTTTCAAAAAGGTTATTTATGGCGTCCATAGAACCGAAAAACGGACACCCAAACGGCATAAACAGTTTGGTTTTTTCTCTGTTTTCGACGCTGCGGGAAAGGTAGTTGGCGGTGACTATTCCGCCCATCGAATGGGTGAAGAACATAACTTCTTTCCACCCGTTGTAGTTAATGAATTTTTCGAGTTCTTCCGCGCTGCCCATATTGTGCTGACGCCAGTCGTATTGCCATACCACTACGTCGTAACGGTCGCCGTAGACGGGATATACCATATCGTAGATATATTTCATTCCGCCGAAAGTGGCGTACTTCTCTCCGTCGTTCATAGTCGCTATTCTTTCTTTGAGAAGAGGTACGTTATTTTCGTCGCATTTAAGACTGTTTACGACGAAGTCGAAATATTCGCTGCGTTCTTCCGTAGTCTTTTTCTGTATCATCGTAGTCGCGAGATGAGCGAAACCGGATACGCTCCACATAGGCTCTTCCGTTTCCGCGTTGTAGAAAGAACTCGCCATAAGTCCGGGTATAAGTATCATAGCTTTATCGTGTTTTACCTGACTTTTATAGTATTTGTAGTCGTATACCGCCCCTTTTTCGTGGGATTGCAGACTTACGCCGTCCCAAGACTTTTCCGCGTTGCCGTACAGAGCGTACATGACGCAACTTATCGTCACTATCGCTATGGAAAAAACGGCGATTACAGCCGTCAGAATTTTTGTTTTCGTATTCATTTTGTCCTCCGAAAATATGCTATATCGCGATATTTAGAATAACATAATACCTTCGTAAGGTCAATATGCGTTTTTCATTTATTATGCGTATTGACAACTCAAAAAAAGTGGTTTAGTATTAGAATAACGCAAAAAAAGAGGTAATAAAAATGTGCAGAAGTAAGACCGTCATTGATAAGTTTAACGCTATGGTGGCGAGAAAGGACGCCAAAAGAATGGCTTCGAAAACTCCTTTCCCGGGAGTAGAGAAGTTTTACGATATTCCGTATATCGACGACGGCAATATCTATCACCTGCTCGACGTTTACCGCCCCGAAAATTTATCCGAGGGAGAGCGTTTGCCCGTGATTATAGACATACACGGCGGCGCGTGGATATACGGCACGAAAGAAATAAACGCCCATTATTGCCAAGGTTTGACGAAGTACGGCTACTGCGTAGTCAATATAAATTACCGCATAATTACAGAGGAAGGCAAAGGCACTTTCCCTGCTATACTTAACGACTGTTTCGCCGCTTTCAAATGGGTGGAAGAAAATATATCCGACTACGGCGGCGACTTAAACGACGTGTATCTTACCGGAGACAGCGCCGGCGCGCACCTTGCCGCAATGTGCGTAGCGATAAACGGCGATAAAAAATTGCGGGAAGAACTTAATATGAAAACGAATCTCGATTTCCGCGCGTTGGGACTTACCTGCGGCGTGTCCGACGTGGAAAGGCTCCGCAAAATAAAACTCCCCGTAATAAACTATCTCTTCAAGCTCTTTTTCGGCAAAGGTTGGAAAACACACCCCTATCTGTATATCGCCACGTTAAAAAATCTCGACCTGTCGGTCTTACCGCCGGTATTCCTCAACACCTCAAAATCCGACTTTATGCGTTCCGACGTCCTGTCTTTTGAAAAACTCCTTACCGAACGCAATATAGAACACGAAATAAAGGACTTCCCCGACAAAACCTTGCATAAACTCGAACACGTCTACACCGTAATAAACCCCGAATGGGAAGAAAGCAAGGAAGCCACCGACGCAATGATAGCGTACTTCAAGAAGTACGAAAGGAAGTAATCGTTATTTACTGCGAATTTCGGCTTACGCCGAGCGAATTTCAAAACCATCGGTTTTGAGTTAAGGATACTATGATTAAGGCGGAATAGATATGCGTTCTATTCCGTTTTTATCTGTAAATAGGTCTTTGTATATCCCGCCCGCTCACCCTAATGGATATTTTTATCCTTATTTCAATAAAGCACATTCAAGTAATATGTTTTGTTGAGAAAGATATACTTTGTTAAATTCGGATAAGGGGGAACATTATGAAAAAAGGGGTTTATTAAGGGGGCTTGGAGCGATGCCCCCTTAATTATATATTCATTTTATCCTTGTGAAAAAGAAAGCGTGTTCGGTCAAGCCGGACTTCGCAACTTGCGGCTTGTGTGTTTCTTTGTTACTTTCTTTTCACACCGAAAAGAAAGTAAGTTCCTTTACAAGTAATGAAAAAGGATAGAACCTAATATCCTATCCTCTCTTTAGCTTTTATCGACAGCTCCGAGCTTGCCTCGGAAATTCGCGTCACGCAGTGACAATTCGTTATCGTTGCACGATAAATTCGTTTCGCTTGCGGCGAAAATTCGTCGTTTATGGAGTAAACCTATTCTCCGATAATCTTTATAAGTATCCGTTTATCTCTCATTCCGTCGAATTCGCCGTAAAATATCTGTTCCCACGTGCCGAAGTCGAGCTTGCCGTCGGTTATTGCCACGACGACTTCTCTGCCCATTATCGTACGTTTAAGGTGGGCGTCGGCGTTATCTTCGTATCCGTTGTGGGCGTAGCGGGAGTAAGGTTTTTCGGGGGCGAGTTTTTCAAGCCACTTCTCGAAGTCGGACAGTAG
This sequence comes from uncultured Eubacteriales bacterium, assembly GCA_902766965.1. Classification (GTDB taxonomy): domain Bacteria; phylum Bacillota; class Clostridia; order Christensenellales; family DTU072; genus CAG-1782. The sequence continues at coordinate 23,361 of CACXFJ010000126.1, forward strand.
ACCCGATTCGTTATCGTTAATAAAGACGCTCGAAGTTATGTTCATGGCGTTGACAAGGACCAGACCTTCTTTTACGCCCGATTCTTTGACGGCGTTCGCGACGTCGAAAGTTATGTTAAGAAAATCTCGTCTTTTCGGTAAATTTACGGTCAAAACTTTGCGGTAACTTTTCATAATTTTCGTTATGTTTTATTCTAAAATAAAGCGTATTCCTTCGTTTATATTTATTCCGTTTACGACGTAATTTTCGTCGAAAGTAATTCTGAAAGATTCGACGGAAGAAGACAGCCCCGGGATAATTTGTTTTTTCGAGTAAGTTATTACCAAGGTGATATAATTTTCGTTCGTTATGGCGGTGACGGACGATACGATAGCCGCGGTAACGGGAATGGATTTTAAGGATACGCCGGTATCTTTTTTGCCGGAGACCGTCCTTAAAGTCTTGCCGACGTTCAGTTCGCTAAGAACGTTCATTGCGTACGAAGCATAGTTGAGATTATCGCCGGGCGTTACCGAGGGAGCGTTGCCGATATCTCCACTGTCGGCAGTTCCGTACTCGTATCTTGCATAATAGGGTACCGAAACTCCGTTTTCTGTAAGACTTGTCGTAAGTATGGAATCGGTAATTACGCCGTCGCGATAACCTATCGCGAGTACGCCGCCGTTGATATTAAGGGTGGAATCGAACGACTTTTTTACACCTTTATTTAAGAAAGTAACTATAATTTTTCCGTCGGTTTTGTAGACTTCGCCGCGATAGTTTTTGTCGTAGACGAAAGAGTTGAGGACGAAAGGCGCAAGCGACTTTAAGGTTTCGGCGTAAGTCGTGTCGGTTTTTGCCACGACGGTTTTGTCGGTGGTTTCCATAAGATACGTCGCGTAATAGTCGTAGGTTTTTCCGCCGGTAACTAAATTTATTTTTTTGTTTTCGCGGTCGGCGATGAAAGAAACGGCGGTCGGATTTTCGTTATTTTTCGTTATTTTTCCGCTGACGCGGTGACAGCTTTTTTCTTCGAAATTCGCTAAAAGCGTAATGAGCGTTTCTTCCGCGGACGGCGCCTTAACCGTGGGCGCGGAGCAAGAAACGAGCATAATACAGCACGCTAAAACGAATAGTATTAAGACCGCGGTTTTTTTCTTCATTATTCGTTGTCCTCGGGATTGTCGTCGGTGAGGTCGTCGGCTGTTTGTTTGCAGGTAGAGTTTATCTTATCCAAAGGATAAGTCCTTATTTCCTGCGCGCCTTCGCTGTCGGTTATTCTTACTTTAACTTCCTGTCGGAGCATATCGTGACTTACCACTACGCCTTTGCCGTCGGGGGTAGTTGCGACGGAATTTATTTTCGGCATCTTCTTGAATACTTCCTGATAGTAAGGATTTTCGTATTTAAGACAGCACATAAGTTTTCCGCAACAACCGCTTATTTTTTGCGGATTAAGGCTAAGTCCTTGCACTTTTGCCATTTTTATGGACACTTTTTCGAAGTCTTGTAAAAAGGTCGTGCAGCAACACGGTCTGCCGCAGGCGGCGAGAGCTCCGCGCATTTTTATGTCATCGCGTTCGTATATCTGTCGCAATTCTATTCTGACGTGGAACACGCCGGCAAGCTCTTTGACGAGTTCGCGGAAGTCCACCCTTCCTTCGGCGGTAAAGTAGATTATTATTTTCTGTCTGTCGAAAGTGTATTCCGCGTCCACGATTTTCATTTCGAGCTTGTTTTTCGCTACCTTTTCCATCGTGGTTTTCATAAGATATTCGCGTTTGGAAAGGTTTTCTTTTTGCCTTTTTTCGTCCTCGGCGGTAGCTTTTCTCGCGACGGGTTTCAACGGAGCGACGATTTCTTTTTCCGACACCTCTTTGTTCGAGGCGGAGATTACGCCGTATTCCACACCGCGGGCGGTTTCGCAAATTACGCCGTCGCCCTCCTTAAACGTTATATTATTAGGGTCGAAATAGTAGGTTTTGCCCGAATTTTTGAACTTTACGCCCACAACTATTGCCATTTGTATTTAGCCTCCAAAATTTTGAACAGCACGCTTTCCGCCGCGCTGACGGAAGAAACGTTGCTGTTAAGTAGTTTTCTGCCCTCGTTTATGGCGGCGAGAGACATAGCCGCGCTTTGCGCCGTGTATTTTTCGGCGATTTTTTTAATATCGTACTCGCGACCGTCGTTAAGTAACGGTAAACCGCTGCCCGATTTTATTTTCATCACGTCGCACAGGATTATTTCCATTATATCGAAAGATATCTTTACGTTTTCTTTATTAAACTCTTCTCTGAACACGAGTTCGGGAATTTTACCGCTCGCCGTAAGTTCGTTCATTATCGTAAAGCAGCCGTCGTACAAAGAAGCGAAAGTTTCCGAATGAAGGAACTTTTCCGCCCGTTCGAGACTTCCGTTACTGACGGCGGCGGCTACGTCCGCTTCTCTCGCGTCCGCTCCGTTTTCGGTAAGATAATCTATTATTTCCCGCGCGGTAAAACTATCGAAATACAGCTTTTTCGCGCGACTTTTTATCGTGGTAAGGATACCGTTTTCCGACGAACAAGCAAGGATTACCGTAAGGTACGCGGGTGGTTCTTCATAAGTCTTTAACAACTTATTCTGAGCCTGCGGACTTAACTTGTCGGCGTTATCTATAAGATAAATTTTTCTGTCGCCTAAGACGGGTTTTATCATAGCCGTCTCCGTAAGGTCGGTAATATCCGGTACTTTCATTTCCGCGCCGTCGAAGAAGACTACGTCGAGGTAGGAACGGTCTTCTATCCCCTTGCAGGTGGCGCATTCGCCGCAGATTCTCGGGCAAAAAACGCTTTTTGCCATCAAGGTAAGAAGTCTTTCTCTCGCAAGTCCGTCTTCGCAAACCAACAAATACGCATGCCCTAAATTGGACTTTGCGTCGGAAGCGAAAGATTTGAAAGCGTTTCTTCTTAAAATGAGGGCGTCGAGTTCTGCCATTACTTAATAAGTCCTCTTATTTTCAGTTCTTCTATTATTTTTTGAGAGGTGATTCGCTTGTCTTCGTCGGGGATTACGGAAAGGAAGTTCTCTCTTTTTTCTCTGATTTCCTTGAATCCCTCGTAAACTTTCAGATGGAAAGCGTCCTTCTCTCTTTCCAACCTGTCGTTGTCTATTACCGTGCCTTTTTGCCGTCTCCAACTTTCAAGCGGATTCATATCGAGAAAAACCACCGCGTCGGGCATACAGTTTTCAAAGGCGAAAAAGTTAATGTCTTTCACCCTTTCGTATCCTAAATTTCTGCCGTACCCTTGATAAGCCAACGACGAATCTACGAACCTGTCGCATATTACCGTCTTGCCGTCGTTCAGGGCGGGCAAAATAAGATTGCGGATATGGTCGCAACGGGCAGCCGCGAAGAGTTCCGCTTCGGTTTCCGCGCACATGTTTTCCGTAAGGATGATATTCCTTATCTTTTCGGCTAAGGGCGTGCCGCCGGGTTCTCTCGTGAACACGACGTTTTGATTAGTCTTTTCCAAATATTCTCTTATCAGTCGTAATTGGGTGGACTTTCCTACCCCTTCGCAACCTTCGAACGTAATAAACTTGCCTTTCATTTTTATCTCTTAACCCGTTTAGTTTAACTGTCGGGTTTTGCTTTTATATTTAGTATTCTCTTAAAAAACAGGCTTCCGCGATTTTCGCAGAAGCCCGTTTCTGCTTCGTAAATTATTTTTTCGGTTTCATCGTCGGGAAGAGAAGCACGTCTCTTATGGAATAGTTGTCGGTGAGGAGCATTACCATTCTGTCGATACCTATACCGAGTCCGCCCGTCGGGGGAAGTCCGTATTCCAGAGCGGTGACGAAATCGTCGTCGGTCATCTGCGCTTCGTCGTCGCCGTTCGCTCTTTCCTTAGCCTGCTGTTCGAAACGCCCGCGTTGATCGATGGGGTCGTTAAGTTCCGAGAAAGCGTTGCCCATTTCGCAAGCTATCATAAAGAATTCGAACCTTTCGGTAAGACGCTTGTCGGACGGTTTGCGTTTTGCCAGAGGACTTACTTCCACGGGGTAGTCTATAATAAAGGTGGGCTGAATAAGATGTTCTTCTATCTTTTGGTCGAACACTTCGTAAAGAGCCTTGCCCCAGCTTATATCCTTATCGAGTTCTACGCCGATAGCCGCCGCTTTTTCGATGATTTCGGGCATTTCCATCGTGTCGAAGTCGATACCGGTATACTTTCTGACCGCTTCGACCATCGTAAGACGGGGCCATTTTCCGCCGAGTTCCAACGTAGTGCCTTGGAAGTTTACGGTAGTGGTACCGAGAACTTCTTTCGCGCAGTACTTGTACATTTCTTCCGTTATATCCATCATATCGTTGTAGTCGGCGTAAGCCTGGTACAACTCTATCGTGGTAAATTCCGGATTGTGCTTTACGTCCATACCTTCGTTACGGAAAAGTCTGCCGATTTCGTAAACCTTGTCGAAACCGCCTACTATAAGACGTTTAAGATAAAGTTCCGGCGCGATACGCAGATACATATCTATGTCGAGCGTATTGTGGTGGGTAATAAAAGGTCTTGCGCTTGCGCCCGACGGAATACTGTTAAGAATGGGCGTTTCCACTTCGATAAAACCTTTTTCGTCAAGGAAACGGCGTATGCAGCTTATAATCTTACTACGCTTTTTGAAAGTGTCCATGACTTCCGGGTTGGCGATAAGGTCGACGTAACGTTGACGATAGCGAAGGTCGGTGTCTTTAAGCCCGTGATATTTTTCGGGCAGGGGTAAAAGGGATTTACTTAACAAAGTAGCCTTATGAACCTTTACGCTGACTTCGCCGGTGTGAGTGGTGAATACTTCGCCTTCTATTCCGAGAACGTCGCCTAAATCCCATTTTTTGAATTCGGCGTATTCTGCTTCGCCCATCTCGTCGCGTTTGCAATAAAACTGAATAGTGGTTCCGCAGTCGAGAAGATGAGCGAAACTCGCTTTGCCCATAATTCTGCGGGAAATCATTCTGCCCGCGATAGCGACGGTCTTGCCTTCGTATTTTGCGTAATCGTTTATTATATCTTCCGCTTTCGCGTCGACGTTAAATTTGGTAATTTCGAAAGGGTCTTTACCGTTTGCTCTGAGTTCTTCGAGCTTTTTATGTCTGACGGCAACCACTTCGGTAAGGTCGAGTTCTTGCGGCTGCGGATTGTTTTGTACGTTTTCTGCCATAATTTCTCCTGATTACTTGGATATTTCGAGAATTTTGAAGGAAAGGTTTCCGCACGGGGTGGCGGCTACTACCGTTTCTCCCTTGCCGTGTCCTATGAGAGCTTTTCCGATAGGACTTTTATCGCTTATTTTATTTTCGCGGGAATTAACTTCCAACGTGGATACGATGTTGTATTCTATTTCTTCGTTTTCTTCCAGGTCGAGAACCTTTACTCTCGTACCGATGGATACGCTGTGAGTGGAAATGGCGTTTTCGTCGATTACGATAGCTTGAGCTATGGTGTCTTTAAGACGTGCGATTTCCGCTTCGTTTGCGTTCTGTGCGTCTTTTGCGGCGGAATATTCAGCGTTTTCGCTCAAATCGCCGAAACCTCTCGCTATGTTAAGAGCGTCGGAAATTTCTTTGGTCTTCTCATTTTCGAGATAAGAAAGTTTGTTTACGAGTTCATCGTATTTGGATTTTGTGATGGTAATTCCTGCCATATATTGCCTCCGATATCGGCGGTCGTCCGCCGTTTAAGTTAAAAATTCGTCGATAAACGCTCGTCAAGCGTCAGTCTAACTGTAAAATTATATAATATATATAAAATTATGTCAAATACAAAAAAGTCAGAATAGCATTTATGTGGCGACAAATAGAAACTGTGCTTGCCCGCAGCGTTCTCAAAGGACTCGAATTCGTGCCCTTTGAAGTCGGGGTTGTGTAACTTTTCCCATAAGCCGAGATATGAAATAACGTCCTTGTTACGCATCCAGGTCGAGATAGGAACTTTCGGTTCGGACGGATTTGCATACCTTGCCAAATCGGTCAAAGAAATATAATAGTCTTTATTTACTTTCTTATACTTTACGTCGATTCCGCTTTATGCAATCGGGTCAGAAATCGAACGCTTCGGCTATGTCGTCGCGGATAACGAAAGAAGCCCGTTCGTCGGCTCCCGTGGGAGTTTTGTTAATGACGACTAAGGTTTTTCCTTTGAACGCGTACACGAACGAAGCGGCGGGATAGACCGATAAACTCGTGCCGCCCACTATGAGTACGTCGCATTTTTCCACTTCTTCCCACGCCCTTTCGAGGACCGTTTCGTCGAGCTGTTCGCCGTAAAGGACGACGTCGGGTTTTATTATTTCTCCGCACTTGTCGCAACGGGGCGCGCCCTCGCTCTTAACTATATAGTTAAGGTCGAAACTTTTTCCGCAACGGGGGCAGTAATTTCTTAACGCGCTCCCGTGCAGCTCGATTACGTTTTTACTTCCGGCTTTTTGGTGTAATCCGTCGATATTTTGAGTTATTATCGCCTTAACTTTGCCCCGGCTTTCGAGTTCGGCAAGTTTAAGGTGCGCTCTGTTCGGCAAAGCGTTCGGATAGAGCATTTTCGACTTGTAAAAATCGTAAAATTCTTTCGGGTGAGCGTAGAAGAAACCGGAACTTACTATCTGTTCGGCGGAAAAACGCCTTCCCGCGGTAAAAATTCCGTTCGCCCCGCGGAAATCGGGGATACCGCTTGCCGTGGACACTCCGGCTCCGCCGAAAAACACGACGTATTCGCCGTTTTCTATCGCAGATTTTAATCTTTCTTGGTCGGTCATTTTACATCAACCCGTTTATCGTTCCGTCGTCGGAAATAGTCATCTTCAACGCGCAAGGAACTTTACTTAACCCCGGCATCAAAAGGATACTGCCGCATTGAATTACCAAAAATTCCGCTCCGCTCCTTATAAGCACGTCCTGAACGTCGAGATAAAAATCTTCGGGCGCGCCGAGAAGAGCAGGATTTCCGCTGAATGA
>CACXFJ010000127.1 GCA_902766965.1 uncultured Eubacteriales bacterium
AATTTTATGCATCCGCCAAAAATGGAATAATAACTATCACCTACGCTTGTACACGCCGTGGCGTTCCAATTAACTGTGGTAAGTCCGCTGCAACCAGAGAACGCCCCCATGCCGATACTCGTCACGCGGTCGGAGATGGTTATACTCGTAAGCCCGCTACAGTCAAAGAACGCATATTCGCCGATACTCGTCACGCTGTCAGGGATGGTTACGCTCGTAAGTTCGCTGCAATAGAAAAACGCATACGGAGATATTTCGGTAATTTCTTCGGGAATAATAATATCCGTTTCGTTTCCGGTATATTCCAAAAGCAACTTCGTATTTCCGTCGGTATATATGATAAACCCGTCGCTGTCGGTAGAAAGGTTGCTTATAAATTCGCTCGTATATACGTCTTTTGCGTAATATCCTACGTATCCGTAGTTGCTACTGCCTTTTTGTATATCGATAGAAGATTTATTGTATACTCTTAATAGTCTGGAACAACCATAGAACGCAGAAGAGCCGATATATTTCATGCTAAACGGTATTCCGACGGAACGTAGGTTATCTTTACCACTGAAACAATCGTTTGCGATAGCTAAAGTTCCTTCCCGGATACTTACGTGCGTAGGTTGCCGTCCGGTATAAGACAGACCTACGGCAACGTTTCCTACGTAGACTACGTTATTTTCGATAGTTTTAAGATTATTGTACCATGCGGTATTTTCGAACTTTTTAATATCGGGCAGAAGTTTTTCGGGCAGGGTTACGGACTGACAATTGCTACTATTATTAAACGAATTAACGTATTGTACGCTGTCAGCAATATAAATCGAGACGTAGAGCCGTTCTATTTCGCTGCTTAAAGAATACGTACTGTTGCCGTAGAATTCGGCGGCAAGGGAATTATTATCTATTTTCATAAGAACGTAATCGGACGATTTTTGATAAACGGTGCGATTACAAGCAGAACAACGTTCGTTTACCGATAAATCCATATGAATATTATTGAGATAATTATCGTTATACGTATCTCTGCACAACGAGCAAAGGTGTTCGGTAAAACCGCGTTCGGTACAGGTAGGAGCGTGGACGGTATCTACGTAAGTATGCGTATGATTGCCAGAAAAAATTTTTTTGTAATTCGAAAGGCTTTCGTCTTTTTTATTTATGGCAAGCCATTCCGTATCCGAACCTTTATACGTTATGGTGAGAGAAGAGTTGCAGTCGCTGAAAGCATCGTAGTCTATCGTAGTCACCGATTGCGGAATGGTAACGCCGATAAGGGAAGTACAGCCTTCAAACGCAGAGTTATTTATAGTGGTTACTCCGTCGGGAATAACTACGTTAGTTAATTTTTCGCAATATGCGAAAGCGGACTTTCCTATTTCCGAAAGCGTATCGGGGAGATAAATATACCGAATATTCTCGCAGCGGAAAAATGCGCGTTCGCCTATCTCTCCTCCAAGAATCGTAACACCGCTCAAACTTGCGGGGACGTCCGTCCAATTGTTGCCTATATCGGTTTGGAACAAGTAGGCGAGAGCGTGTTTATCATAGGGGGAAGGTTGGTAGTATACTCCTTCGGGTGGACCGACGAAAGGGATAGTCATGTCTTTCAGACTGACGCATCCGTCGAACACGTATCCGCCGATATAAGTCGTGTTCAGACCGATATATACGCTTTTTAACGATGTACAATCGACAAAAGCACCGTTGCCTAACGTGGTCACCGAGTCGGGAATGCGTAATTCGGAGTTCAGATTTTTGCACCCTGCAAAAGCGAAATCTTTTATTTCTTGCACTTTATCGTTAAAAACGACGGTTTTCAAATTTATAGCGGACATAAATGCGCCTTCACTGATAGTTAAGACCGAAGACGGTATAGTAATAGAAGTTCCTTTATATCCATAGAATCCGTGTAATTCTTCTATCTCGGCGTTGGGTAGGAGAATTTCCGCAGTACAATTCCGGAATGCGGTTATATTAGGATTGCCGGCGAAATACGGATTACTGACGTCGTCGTAAACCGAATGTATAGTTTTAATTTTGCCTTCAAAAGTAATACGAGTCTTTACGTTTACGAGAGTATCTGTTCCGCCGATTTCGGTGATAGCGTTTCCGTCGAGCGTTGCGGGGATGGTTAAAGTGTCGGCGTTACCCAAGTATTCGAAAAACATATATTCGTCTTTATCGGTCAATTCGTATATCGCGTCTTGATAAAAAACACGTGTATATTTATCTTTTTTGCTGTTGTAATAAAAATAAAGTTTGTTTACTTCGTCAGTGCCGCCGAACTCTTTCCATAGATTATAATTATAGTTAAATTTTACCGTAGCGGAGTCGAAAGTTTTCGTTCCGATTTTTCTGACGCTTGCCGAAACCACTATCGGGGTGGCGGCGTGATAAAAAGCGTAGTCCGAAATATTTTCTACTCCGTCGGGTATAGTTATTACGCCGTTTTCTGCAAAGGAATAGTCGCAACTACTCGAATAGAACGGATTAGAATATTCGTTTTCGAACTTAATTTTGCACCAATCGGCAGCCGTGCCCGCATATTTTATTGATACGGACTTATTGCACGAAGAGAAGGCGTTTATACCGATGTGAGTTATCGAAACGGGTATGAGTATCTGTTTATTACGGCAAGCGTTGAACCCTGCCGCGCTTATTTCCGTAACGGGTTTCCCTTCGTAGGTTTCGGGAATGTGAATTACGGAATCGGAAACCGTTCCTCTCGAAACGCAATAAGAGTCTGTCTTTTCGTTATAAGTGAACGCAAGACCGGGGGATTGAATTTTTTCTTGACAGGTATTGCAATAGCCCGTGTTTTTATCAATGTTGTGTCCGTTTGCGGGTATTGATTGCAGGCGTATATCTCCGCACAGAGTGCATTTTTCGGTGATTAAACCCGTTTCAGTGCAAGTAGGTTGTTTTCTTTCGCTTTCCGCAAAATTACATTTATACTTATCGACGTTTCTTACGAACACTGTATATAACCACGTTCCGTTTTCGGTGACGTATGAATAATTTTTCCATTCCTGTTGAGTCCCTGCTTTTTTGCCGCTTTCGAAAAGAACGCCGTTATGGAACATATACGTGCCGCTTATGCTGTCTAAGGCGTTTGAACCCACCATAAAAAGGAATGTGCCGTCGCCATAAAAGTTATAATATGCCTTAACTTCTCCGTCGCTGTATTTTACGAGAGATTCGTTGAAACTACCGCTTCTTTTGGGAAAACTTCCCATATTGTAGCTTCTCGAAATGTCGGCTGCAAGCACGTCGCCGTCGTTGAATGCATATAAATCCAAACTGCTCGCTTGTCCGCTATCCGCAACGAGATGGATTTTGTATCCGTAAGACGTCGTTTCGTAGTCGTAAAGTTTATCGCCCCACAAAAATCCGTTTTCTTGAATTTTTAACGTTACGCCGCTTGCACTTGTCCAATAATCGACGTTTTCCGTAGATTCCGTTTTGTTTTTACAACCGTTCAGTATGCCGAGCAAACAAAACGTTACGAGAATCATTGCAAAAAAGGTTAAAAAGCGAGAGAATTTTTTCATAATGTACCTTCTTTTAATATATTTAATGCGTTTATCAATTTTTATTGTATGATACATATTTGTATCAGTCAAGATTTTTCTTATACATATTTGTATAATTTGAGATATGGAAGCAGACTTTTCAAACAACAGAATTAAGGAATTACGGATAGAGCGGGGGCTGTCGCAGCGCGCGCTTGCCGAGAAGACGGGAATAAAGCAGGCGAATATTTCCCGTTGGGAAGCGGGTACCGTCGTTCCGAACGTTCTCGACTGTTGGCAACTCGCGGAATTTTTCTCCACGAGCATAGATTATCTCGTCGGAAAAAACGAATACTGAAAGGGGTAGGGGAAGTCTCGGAGCAAGCAAACGAAAATTCGCGATTTAGGTTTCCGTATAATAAGTTTAGGTTGCCGATAATTCACTTTTAATTTTTGTGGTATTCCATCTTTTTTGTTTTCTTTTATTAGCTTTTTACTTTCTTTTCGGTGTGAAAAAAAAGTAACAAAGAAACACACAAGCCGCAAGTTGCGAAGTCCGGCTTGACCGAACACGCTTTTATTTTCACAAGGATAAAGTAAATATATAATTAAGGGGGCATCGCTCCAAGCCCCCTTAATAAACCCCTTTCCTCATAATGTTCCCCCTTATCCGAAGTTAACAAGGCA
>CACXFJ010000128.1 GCA_902766965.1 uncultured Eubacteriales bacterium
ATACCGTAGAAGATATGCTCTCGCATATGAAAACGTTTACCCCGTTTAACGAACTCGAAATGTCCGTTTATCACGGAATTTTTCTCGATTACGTCGTTCTCGGCGGTATGCCTGCCGTTGTAAAAGATTATATCGAAAAAGGAACGTTCGAGGGTTCGCTCGATACTCAACGTCAGCTTATAGCAGACTACAAAGAGGATATAAGAAAATACGCTCAAGGCGTTGACCAGACGAGAATACTGAACGTTTTCAACAGCGTCGCTTCTCAACTTGCCAAAGAAAACAAAAAATTTCAGATTTCGAAAATCGATAAAGACGCAAGATTCCGAGATTATCGCGGTTGCGCCGAGTGGCTTGTGGACGCCGGAATCGTCAACGTATGTTATTGCTTAAACGACGTGGAATTGCCGCTTTCGGGGAATTGCGATACCGACAAATTCAAGTTGTATTTCTGCGATACGGGACTACTTGTTTCTCTACTGGACGAAGAATCGCAAGAAGATTTGCGTGCGAATAAAAATCTCGGGGTCTATAAAGGCGCGCTTTACGAAAATATCGTCGGCGAAGCGTTGGTTAAATCGGGATACAAACTCTACTATTACAAAAAAGACAACGCAACGCTCGAAGAGGACTTTTTTATTCGCTCTGCGGACAATCTTATACCTGTGGAAGTGAAAGCAAAAAACGGTCGTTCAAAATCTTTAAGAACTCTGATTTCTTCGGATAATTACTTAGACATTGCTTACGGGTTCAAACTGTCTGCAAATAACGTCGGGTATAGCGAGCGGATATATACCTTTCCGTATTTTTGTACGTTCTTGTTAAAAAGATTTATGAAGACTTTCGTTCCGATAAACGATTAACGGGTGAAACCGTCGATTTCGAATTTCTCTTTGCCCACGGCGGAACTTCGCTTTACGGTTCTTTCATGCCAAAAAGATAATCGGTCGACACGTCGGGAAGCGCCGTAATATCGACATTATCCGCATAGGCAGGTCGTTGTTGTCGTTGAGCTATTCGCATAAGGTCGAAGTGCGTAAGCAAAGTTTATTCGCGGATTCCTTTTGCGTAATATTGTTTTCTTTAATGGCGGAGGTTATTCTCGCCGAATATCCTCATAATTTTTAGGTAAGTTCGGTTTTAATATTGCAAGTTAAAAAGGGTTTGGGTGAAACCGTAGGTATCCGTAAGCCTTTTTATTTTTTCGTAGTTTTTATCGGTGACTTTTTTAGTCTTTACCGCTCTTATCATAAGGTTTTTCGGCGAGTGGGCAAGGTCGACGAATTCGAGTACGTCGACGGAGTAGCCTTTGTCTTCGAGAATAAGGGCGCGGATAGAGTCGGTGAGGAGAGCGGATACCCGTTCTTTTATTATGCCGTAGTTCAGAAGAACGTCCATATCGCCGCCATTTTTTATCGAAAGGTTTAGTTCGTGCTGACAGCACGGCACGGAAAACAAGTATCTTACCTTCTTATTTATCGCGTAATTTATGGCGTAATCGGTAGCCGTATCGCAGGCGTGCAGGGAGATTACCATATCTATTTTTTCGTCGTAAAGCACGTCTTTTTTTACGTCGGCGACGACGAAATCAAGGTTGTCGTAGCCGTACTTTTTCGCGATTTTGTTACAGTCGGACACCACGTCGGTTTTCAGGTCGTAGCCTATAATTTTTACGTTGAGTTTTTTTATTACCGCAAGGTAGTGATAGACTATGAACGTAAGGTACGACTTGCCGCAGCCGAAGTCGAGAACGGTTATTTTATCGCCGCCGTAATTTTTAAGTTCGTCGTCGATAATTTCTACGAAGCGGTTAATCTGCTTAAACTTATCGTATTTCGACTTTACTATCCTGAAATCGGGAGTAAAGACGCCCAAATCGACGAGTGCGGGAATTTCGTCGCCTTCTTTAAGGATATATTTTTTTTCTCGGTCGTTGGTTTCCGACGACGGTTTAAGGTTATTTTTTACCGAAGTTTTTTTCGCTTTTTTAGCGTTGTTTATATAGTAGGTTACGGTCTCGCCGGGGTAGAAAACGCATATCTGACGGTATTTTACGAACTCGTCGGAAAAGTATTTTCCTATATCTTTTTCGGCTACGTTCAGATGAAAAACCTTGTTGCTTTTGAAGCGTTCGGCTTGAAAAAAACGTTCGTTTTTCAAAGTAACGGGTCTTATAGAAATTTTGGAAAATTCTTCGTTTTTGTCGAAAGGACTGCTTACGCTTATTTTGATTATTTTTTCTCCGCCCGATATTATTTCGTCTATCGCTTTCTGCATTTTTTCTCCGTGTCTTTCGCAATGGAAATTTATTAAAATCATTATATATCACGCCGATTTATTTTGCAAACGAAGCGGTCGGTGGTACAATAGAAAATATGGAAAACGTAAAAACGATTTTAATTGACGCGGACGATACCGTCCTCGATTTTGCGAAAGCGCAGCACGGCTCTTTTTTCGCCGCTTGTAACAAACTCGGTTTTTCTTGTACCGACGAGCAATACGAAGACTACGACGAAATAAACAAAAAATACTGGAGAATGTTGGAGCGGGGAGAAATATCCAAATCTCGACTTATAATAGCACGGTTTGAAGAGTTTTTCGCAAAGTACGGAATAAAGGCAGACGCGGAAGAAATGGAAGACGCGTACAGAGAATTTTTGGGCGTACAGTATCACTTTGTAGACGGAGCGGAAGAAGGGCTGAAATACCTTAAATCGAAGTATAAAATTTACGTAATAACGAACGGTATTAAGGACACGCAGGAAAACAGGATAGAAAAAAGCGGATTTATAAATTACGTCGACGGCGTGTTTATCAGCGAAGCCATCGGCGCGGAAAAGCCGAGTAAAGAGTTTTTCGACTACGTTTTCGACCATTCCGACGCGAAAAGAGAAACTTCAGTAGTGATAGGCGACAGCCTTACGAGCGACATAAAGGGCGGTATAAACGCTGACGTGCGGACAATTTGGTTCAACGGCAAGCGTAAAGGTAACGACGGGAAAATAATTCCCGATTACGTCGTTTACGACTGGAAAGGATTGAAAGAACTCTTATAAAAACAGTCAAGTCCGCTCCGATAGGAGTGGAAATTAACGCCGAGCCGACGGCTTGGCAATCAACCTTACAAACGTTTAACCGAAAAAGCCCAAACTTACCAAAAGGGCGTTGTTGACGCGTTCCATCGACTTTTCGTCGAGAGAGCCTATTTTGTCTTTAAGGCGGCGTTTGTCGAGAGTTCTGACCTGTTCGGCTAAAATTACGCTGTCTTTCGGAAGTCCGCAGGTGGTGTCGAGAGCAATGTGGGTGGGGAGTTTAGCTTTGTTTATCTGACTCGTTACTGCGACGGCTATAATCGTGGGGGAATATCTGTTGCCGACGTCGTTCTGCACGATAAGCACGGGGCGTACTCCCCCTTGTTCGCTCCCGACGACCGGACTTAAATCAGCATAATACAATTCTCCCCGTTTAATCATAATCCACCGTTTTTTATTTTATCCGTCCGCTTATTGCGTTGCGGAGGTAATTTTTTCCTACTACATACTATTCCGAGCAGGACTGTTTTCGTTATTGATTTTTTCCCAAGGAGGAATTTTTATACCGAAAAACGACTAAAAGTCGTCGGAGAGCGATTTGCAGACGGGTTTTTTGTTTACAAGTTGTATTTTTAGATATATAATAATTTAGTTATTAAGATTATTAAGCGAAAATTACGAGAGGTGAAATAATGAAAGAAAAGTTCTATATCACTACGCCTATTTATTATCCGAGCGGAAAGTGGCATCTCGGCACTTGCTACACTACCGTCGTTTGCGACGCGATAGCGAGATTCAAACGCCTTGACGGATACGACGTGTTTTATCTTACCGGTACCGACGAACACGGTCAGAAGATAGAAAAATACGCCACCGCCGCGGGAACAACGCCGAAAGCCTACGTCGATAAAATCGTCGGCGACCTCAAAAACCTTTGGTCGCTTCTCGATATTTCTTACGACAAGTTTATAAGAACCACCGACGAAGAACACGAAAAAGCCGTGCAAAAAATATTTACCGAACTTTACGAAAAGGGAGATATTTATAAGAGCGAATACGAGGGTTGGTACTGCACCCCTTGCGAATCCTTTTGGACGAGTACGCAGTTAAAGGACGGCAAATGTCCCGACTGCGGCAGGGAAGTGGAAAAGACAAAAGAGTCGAGCTACTTCTTCCGTCTGTCGAAATATCAAGACAAACTTATTAAACTTATCGAAGATAACCCCGAATTTTTGCAGCCGAAATCCCGTCAGAACGAGATGTTAAATAACTTCTTAAAACCCGGACTTCAGGATTTGGCGGTGAGCAGAACTTCCTTTAAGTGGGGTATCCCGGTTCCGTTCGACCCCGAACACGTAATTTACGTATGGATAGACGCGTTAAGTAACTATATCACCGCTTTGGGATACGGTAGCGACGACGAAAGCAATTTCAATAAGTATTGGCCCGCCGATATTCACATGATAGGCAAGGAAATAGTCCGTTTTCACAGTATAATATGGCCCGCCCTTCTTATGGCTCTCGATTTGCCTTTGCCGAAAAAGGTCTACGGACACGGGTGGCTTATGTTCGGCAACGATAAGATAAGCAAGTCCAAGGGTAACAGTATAGTCGACCCGTACGTTTTGTGCGAACGTTACGGCGTGGACGCGGTGAGGTATTATCTTTTGAGAGAAGTACCGTTCGGAGCCGACGGCAATTATACGAACTCCTCTTTCCTTATGAGAACGAACGCCGATTTGTGCAATTCGTTAGGCAATCTTCTTTCCCGTTCCACCGCAATGGTAAATCAGTATTTCGGCGGAATTTTGCCCACCGAAAGAGAGGCTACCGAATTCGACGCCGAACTCGAAAAATCTATCGACGGACTTTTGGACAGCGTAAGAGAACACATGGACAAACTGCTCGTACCCGAAGCTCTCGCGGATATTTTCGCGGTAGTAAACAAGGCTAATAAATACGTCGACGAAACCACTCCGTGGGTTCTTGCCAAAGACGAAACGAAAAAAGCCCGTTTGGGCGGCGTGCTTTATCACCTTTGCGAAGCCTTGCGCGTAGTGGGAATAGTACTTAAAGCATTCCTGCCCGAAACGGCTGACAGAATTCTCGCGGATCTCGGAGCAAATACCGACGCAGATTTCACTTATGCTCGTTTCGGCGTCCTTAAAGGCGGAGAAAAGATAACCAAAAACAATCCTATTTTCCAAAGGATTAACCTGAATACCGAACTTGCCGAACTTGACAAGCTCGCCGAAAGTCTTAAAGAAAAGAAGGAAGAAAAGAAGACGGAGGAAAAGAAAGTGGAAGAAGTAAAGATAGAAACAAAACCCGAAATCACCATCGACGATTTCGACAAAGTAGAGCTCAAAGTAGGCAAGATACTCACTGCCGAAAAAGTGGAAAAGAGCAAAAA
>CACXFJ010000129.1 GCA_902766965.1 uncultured Eubacteriales bacterium
GCGAGTAGTTTGATTATAAAAAAGAGTCAAAAGGAATTTGCTCGTCAGCAAGAACTTATCGGTATTCTCAACGGACACATCGAAGAAATGTACGCAGGGCATAGAGTCGTGCTTTTGTATAACCACGAACAGGAAAGCATAGACGACTTCGAAGCCACGAATAAAAAACTTCTCAAAGCGACGAGAAAGGCGCAGTTCCTTGCCGGTATAATCTTGCCGATAATCAAGTTTATCAACAATATTTGTTACGTCGCCATCTGCGTCGTAGGCGGTTTCAGAGCAGGCGTGGGAATTATAAGCATAGGCGATATTCAGGCTTGTATTCAGTACACAAGACAATTTGCCCAGCCTATCGAAAATATCAGTAATATAGCCAGCACCATTCAGTCGTCCATAGCGAGCGCGGAAAGAGTATTCAAGATGCTCGACCTCGAAGAGATGACGCCGGACGGACCTCACGTCGATACGAGTTATATGACGGGCGAAGTCGATTTCAGACACGTTGCGTTCAGCTATTCCGCCGACAAACCTCTTATTACCGATTTAAGTCTGCACGTCAATGCGGGCGAAAGTATAGCGATAGTAGGACCTACCGGGGCAGGCAAGACCACGCTCGTAAACCTTCTTATGAGGTTCTACGAACTCGACGGCGGAAATATTACGATAGACGGCGTGGATATCAGAGATATGCACCGCGACGATTTGCGTAGTCTGTACGGAATGGTATTGCAGGACACCTGGCTTTTCAAAGGCACGGTCGCCGACAACATAGCCTACGGCAATGCGAACGCCACGAGAGAAGACATAATAGCCGCCGCGAAGAAAGCGCACGCTCACGAATTTATCGAGAGTATGGAGCACGGATACGACACTATACTTAACGACGACGCCAGCAATATTTCGCAGGGGCAGAAACAGCTTCTCACCATAGCGAGAGCTATTTTGAAAGACCCGAAGATAATTATTCTCGACGAAGCGACCAGTTCAGTCGATACGAGAACCGAACAGTACGTTCAGAGCGCAATGCTTGCCATGATGGAAGGAAAGACCAGTTTCGTAATAGCGCACAGACTTTCCACTATTAAATCGGCTGCCGTCATACTCGTAATGAACCACGGCGACGTCGTAGAACAGGGCAACCACGAGACCCTTATGGCGAAAGGCGGCTTCTACGCTAATCTGTACCACTCGCAGTTCCAAGGCAGAATGGACGGAGAGCCGGAAGAAGGGAGTGGCGACGGATTTATTCAGACCTGATTACAGATTGAAAAAAGCAAGCGTTTTTAGCTTGCTTTTTTCATATCCGCCGATAAAAACCGTATGGCAATATTTGTCGAAAAACAGACCGTAAATATTTGCCTTGACCCCGTCCGATATGGTATAATCACACTATCAAATTTTTTTTAAGAGGAAAGCATGCCCACATTTTTTACAGAAGTTTTTGACGAACCCACTCCGGTAGCTCCTTTGGGACTTATCGTTATGGAAAGCGCGAGAGAACTCGGCAAAGCCATCGATAATTATCTCGTAAACTGGTATAACCGCGATCTCGCAAAACACAACCGTGAATTCACGAAAAAAGACACTTTCATTATCGACTCCGTTTGTCCGAGATTTACCACCGGCGACGGTAAGGGAATGATTAACGGCAGCGTAAGAGGCAGAGATTTATACATAATCACCGACGTAGGCAATTACAGCTGCAAGTACAGTATGTACGGCAACGAAAACTGTATGTCCCCCGACGACCATTACGCCGACCTAAAACGTATCATATCCGCAGTAGGAGGCAAAGCCGAACGTATTACCGTGGTTATGCCCATTCTGTACGGCGGAAGACAGCACAGACGTAACGCGAGAGAAAGTCTCGACTGCGCTCAGATGTTACAGGAATTGTACTCCATGGGCGTTAAAGAAGTAGTTACGTTCGACGCTCACGATCCGAGAGTTATGAACGCCGTGCCTTTGATGGGCTTCGATAACTTCTTCGCTACTTATCAGATTTTGAAAGCTTTACACCATAAATATCCTAATCTTAACCTCGATAAAGAACACTTCATGATAGTTTCTCCCGACGAAGGAGCAATGAATCGTAATATCTACTACGCGTCGGTTTTGGGCGTAGATTTGGGTATGTTCTATAAACGTCGCGATTATACCACGATAGTCAACGGTCGTAACCCCATCGTAGCTCACGAATACATCGGAGCTTCGGTTAAGGATAAAGACGTTTTCGTAGCCGACGATATTATAGCGACGGGCGACTCTATGTTAAGGCTCTGCCGTCACCTTAAAGCCGACGGCGCAAGGAATATTTTCCTTAACGCAACCTTTGCTTTGTTCACCGAAGGTAAAGAAAAGTTCCAGAAAGCGTACGAAGAAGGACTTTTCACCGCCGTGCTTTCGACCAACCTTACTTATACCTGCCCCTGCATAAAGGAAGCGGAATGGTTCATCGAAGCCGACCTGTCCAAATACGTTTCTTACATTATAGCTTATTGCAACCAGAATAAGTCCGTAGCAGACTTGTTGAGCTGCTCCGAGAGAATAAACACTCTTCTTCACGACAAACATCAACAACAATAATCACCGATATAAATATCGAACCATAAAAAATGCGTTCCGGACGGAACGCATTTTTTAATCATCGTTTCTGTCGGCAAAAAGGCAGACAGCGAAGTTTATTCGGTATGTTTGTTGCAACGAAAAACAACGTGTACCGGACGCATCTTATAAAATAATGGTAATTGACAAATACAGGGCGGTATGATACAATATAATGTGGTTTTTTGTGAAAATGAAACGGAATATTTAGTTGGAGGAAACAAATGGCAGGTAAGAATACCGAAGAGAAAAAAGCGGCGTCACAGGGTGCTTCATACGACGCGAAAGATATAAAAGCGCTCGAAGGGCTCGAACACGTCAGGACGAGACCGGGGATGTATATCGGTACTACCGACATAAAAGGTTTGCACCATATACTTATGGAAATCGTCGACAACTCTATCGACGAAGCGGCGAATAAATTTGCCAACACCGTTACGGTCACTTTGAATAAAGACGGCTCCGCCACTGTCGAAGACAACGGCAGAGGTATACCCGTCGATATTCATCCCGTGAAGAAAATCCCCGCGGTGGAACTCGTGTTCACACAACTCAACGCCGGCGGTAAATTCGACAACGCAAACTATCAGTTTTCGGGCGGTTTGCACGGCGTAGGCGCAAGCGTAACCAACGCTCTCAGCGAGTGGCTGAACGTCGAAGTATACAGGGATAAGAAAATTTACAGAGAAGAGTTTTATTCTCCGCAGGTAGGCAAAACGGTTAAGAGCGGTATCGTCAAAACTCCGCTTACCGTTGTGGGAAAAACGGACAAACGCGGCACTAAAGTTACCTTTATGCCCGATAAGAGGGTATTTAACACGATAGTTTTCGACGCGGAAGAAATCGAAAACAGATTAAGACAGCTTGCTTTCCTCAATAAAGGCGTGCTTATAAGATTCCGCGACGACAGGCAGGAAGACGGCGACGAAGTCGAGTTTTTGTATAACGGCGGTATTGTCGATTACGTCGCGTACATTAACGACGGAATCGAAGAGCAGAAGAACAAGGTTATGTACTTGGAAGGCGACGCTCCGCATTTTCATTTGGAACTTGCCGTTCAGCACACCAAGACTTACACGGAGCATCTTTACAGCTTCGTCAACAATATCCGCACGATAGAAGGCGGCACGCACGAAACCGGTTTCAGAACGGCGTTTACCAAGTGCTTTAACGACTACGCGAGAGCGAATAAGTACCTTAAAGAAAAAGACGCCAACCTTACCGGCGACGATTTCAGAGAGGGTCTTACCGCCGTTCTCGTAGTTAAGATGCAGAACGTTCAGTTCGAAGGGCAGACGAAAACGAAGCTCGGCAATCTCGAAGTGAAACAAATCGTCGAAAGCATCGTCACCGAAAAACTTACGGAATTTATGAAAATTTCGAAGAATAAACCTATTCTCGAATTCATAATCAAGCAAGCCATGGACGCGGCGAAGACGAGAGAGGCGGCAAGAAAAGCAAAGAACGAGCAACGTCACAAGAACGCGATTAACGGAGC
>CACXFJ010000130.1 GCA_902766965.1 uncultured Eubacteriales bacterium
CGATAATAAAGTCGGCTATTACGCTTATAAATTTAGCGATAAGGATTATTATCGCGATAGCTATAAGGTTGGCGTTCATTATTTTGTTAAAGAACTCCGCCTGATAGCTGTTCACAAGACCTATTCCGAAGTTTATACCCATTACGCCGAGTGCGTAAATCCACATGTTGGCGTTGCACCCGAAGAAGCGTTTTTCGGGTTTTTCTCCCAAGGAAAGTTGTTTACCCATTTGTCCCTCCCGATATAAATAACGTCTTATATCAGTTAAAAGTATATTATAATAAAAACCTTATGTCAATACGGCTTTTCGCAAGAAGAGAGCCGATACCGCTTATTTCGCCGCTCGGGAATTGAATTTATCCGCGATTATATGGTATAATAAAAAAGATATAAATAGAGAAAAAACGACCGAAATTAAAGTACTTTTAAGGTGAGAGTTTTATTTTTGAATTAAGAAAAGACGAAAAAAGGAAAACGACAGTATGAAAAAATCAAATTATGCGTTAAAAATAATTATATCCGTGCTTCTCGTCGCGGTATTGTGCACGGCGCTTGTAGCTTGCGACAAAAGCGAAAACAAGCAGTACGTCACGGCTTACGACATAGCGGTAAAGAACGGTTTTGTCGGGACGGAACAGGAATGGCTCGACAGCCTCAAAGGAAGCGACGGAAAAAACGGACTTAACGGCAGAGACGGGGAGGACGCCGACGGCGTGTCATACGTCAACGACCTCTACGCCGCCGCGGTAGAAAAAGGCTATGCGGGAACGTTCCTCGAATTTCTTAACGAGTACCTTACCGTAAACGTCGGCAAAGATAACGTTTACGCCGTGTCCAAAGCAATAAGGAGCGCGGTCACTATAGTCAGTAACTTTACTAAAAACGAACTGTCCTACAATTACGGCAACGGCAAAGTCAACACGAAAGAAACCACGTATTCGGCAGGCGGAGCGGGAGTAATCTACGAAATGGATTCCGACGGCAACGCTTATATAATAACCAACTTTCACGTAGTCTACGACGCCGACAGTAACGGGCGCGACCATATAAGCGAAGATATAAGCGTTTATCTCTACGGCGGAGAAACCGAGAGCGGAAAAATAAAAGCCACGTTTGTCGGCGGAAGCGCGTATTACGATATAGCGGTCCTCAGAGTGGAAGCAAGCGAAACCTTGAAAAATTCTTGCGCGACGGCAGTTTCGGTATCCAAAAACAATATTACGGTAGGACAAACCGCAATGGCAATAGGTTTTCCCAAAGGTGAAGGAATGAGCGTCACGAGCGGCGTAGTAAGCGTAGACAGCGAAAGAATACAAGTAAAAGTAGACGGTAACAACACGTATCAACTTCGCGTATTGAGAATAGACACCGCCGTAAATTCGGGCAATTCGGGCGGCGGACTTTTCGACAGCGACGGCAATCTTATCGGAATAGTCAACGCAAAGACAAGTTCTTATTCCACCGAAAACATAAGCTACGCTATCCCTAAGGAAATAGCGATAGGCGTCGCGAAGAACGTAATAGCGAATTGCACCGACTCGTCGAAGCGTTCGGTATACAAGTGTCTTTTGGGGGTCACTTCAAAGACTTCCGACAGTAAAGCCGTGTTCGAAGAAACCACCGGGCTTACCCGCATTAAAGAAACGATAGTCGTGGACAGCGTGGAAGAAAGCGGACTTGCCTACGGCTCGCTACTTAGCGGCGATATTCTTCTTACCGCTACCTTTAACGGAAAAACCGTCGATATAGACAGGTCGTTCACGTTAAGCGATATGCTCCTCGAAGCCAAAGCAGGCGACAGCGTTACGTTAAAGTTAAGTCGCGACGGCGAAGAAAAGTCGATAACTTTGACTTTCACCGAAAACGACGTCACCGAGTATTTCGTGGCGTAAAGACAAGCGGTAATATAAAAAACGGGCGGAACAACGAAGTTCCGCCTTTTTGTTGCCGTCAAGAAAGGTCTTTACGGAGCAAATTTACCTTCCGAGAGGATTTTTCGGCGTAAAAAATGTAATTTATACGCTTTTTTTGTAAAATTCCCCCTTGAAAGTTGTTTTGGTAAAGTTTATACTATAAATAAGGTAAAGATTCGCTCGCGGCGAAAGGTAACCGTCGGCGTTTTCAGATATCGGTATTTACAGCAATTGCAGGAGGATTTTTTTGATGAAAGACATTTACAAACCGTTATTCACCCCTTGGAAAATCGGTAACGTGGAAATCAAGAACAGAATAGTAATGACTTCCATGGGCGGAACTTCGATTTTCGGTTGGATGGAGCCTAATCACTTCGATAAAGAAGCGGCTGACTTTTTGCTCGAAAGGGCAAAAAACAACGTCGGACTTATCTTGCCCGGCATAGCTCCCATTCGCGATATTCTTTTGGGAAAATGGCTCTATCAGGGCAACGGTAAATTCAAAAAATTGAAAGAATTTATGGAAGAATTTCATAAGACGGGTTGTAAAATGTTCGTTCAGCTTACAGCCGGTTTCGGTAGAAGTTTAGCTATAAACGATATAATGATAAAGGCTATCCACAACAAGGTTTTGGGCGCGGCGCTTAAACCCGTTCTTGACGTAAGTTATCTTACCGCAAGCGCTTCCGCTACCCCTAATCGTTGGGACGAAAGTTGTATATCCCGTCCTCTTACCGTAAAAGAAATCCACGAAATGATAGAGGCGTTTGCAAAGACGGCAAAACTCTGTATGGACGCGGGAGTGGACGGCGTGGAAATTCACGCGGTACACGAAGGATACCTTCTCGACCAGTTCACGATGAAGTACACGAATTTAAGAGCCGACGAATACGGCGGTTCGTTCGAGAACAGATACCGTTTCCCCGCAGAGATAGTCAAGGCGATAAAAAAAGAATGCGGCAAGGACTTCCCCGTGTCGTTGCGTTACTCGGTAGTGTCCAAGACCAAAGGTTTCGGCAAGGGCGCTTTGCCGGGAGAAGATTACGTCGAAGTCGGCAGAGATATGGAAGAAAGCGAAAGAGCGGCTAAATTCTTGCAGGACGCAGGTTACGATATGCTCAACTGCGATAACGGCACCTACGACGCCTGGTACTGGGCGCACCCCGCTCCTTATATGCCCGAAAATTGCAACCTTGCCGAAGTGGAACACATTAAAAAGTTCGTCGATATTCCCGTCGTATGCGCGGGTAGAATGTCTCCCGAAGCAGGAGCCGAAGCGGTGGCGGAAGGCAAGATAGACGGCGTGGGTATCGCAAGACAGTTTTTGGCGGATCCCGAGTGGATAACCAAACTTATTAACGACGATACGGAATCGATAAGACCCTGTATCTGCTGTCACAACGCCTGTTTCAATATGGCTCACTACAACGGGGTAGGTAACGATCAAAGTCTTAGCGACAACGCCGGAATGGCTCGTTGCGCTCTCAACCCGAGAACCATGCAAAGCAAGAAATACAAAATTGTTCCTGCCAAAAAATCGAAAAAAATAGCTGTAATCGGCGGAGGAATAGGCGGAATGGAAGCGGCGAGAGTGTGCGCTCTCAGGGGACACAAAGTCACCGTTTACGAAAAGAAAGACGTTTTGGGCGGCGTATTTATTGCGGCGGCGGCTCCGTCGTTTAAGGAAAAGGACAGAGAACTTCTCGCTTGGTACGAAAAGGAGATGAAAGACCTCGGTATAGAGATAAGACTGAATACCGAAGTCACCGACATATCGGGACTTAACGCCGACGAAATTATTGTGGCTACCGGCAGCAAACCGAGAAAACTCCGTGTTAAGGGGGCGGAAAAGGGCGTCGAAGCGTGCGATTATCTGTTCGGCAACAAGGAAGTCGGACAAAAAGTGATTATAATAGGCGGCGGATTGTCCGGTTGCGAAATAGCTCTCGACCTCTTTAAGAAAGGCAAGACTCCCGTGATAGTGGAAATGAAAAACGACCTTATCGCGGTGAAAGGCGTGTGCCTCGCCAACTCCTCTTATTTAAGAGACTTCTTCGCGCTCAACAAAGTCGAAGTTCACCTAAACACCGCTCTTTGCGAAATCACCGATAACGGCGTAAAAGTAAAGGACAAAGAGGGAAAGGAATTCGATATAGAGGGCGACAGCGTGATTTTGTCGGTGGGATATATTCCCGAACCCGTCGCGCCCAAAGGAAAGAACGTGCATCTTGTAGGCGATTGCAACGGCGTAGGAAATCTCCGTACCGTAATCTGGCGCGCGTGGGACGTCGCGATGAAACTTTAATTACCGACAGCAAATAAGGAGGGTAGATATGGAATTAACGAAAGAACAACAAGCCATACTTAACGGTTCGCAAGGCGAAGTAATGGCTAAAATTATGAAGACGCTCGTTATGTACGGCGAAACTTTCGGAGCCACGAAAATGGTTCCCGTCACGTCGGAATACGGGCATATCGTGACGAGCTTCGGCGTAATAGTCGTAAAGGGCGTGTTCGACCTTATGGACGAACTCCTCGCCGCCGGCGTGGTAAGCAAACAGAAATTCACGGCGGACCCCCGTCCGTGCGACCCCAACGTGCCGAAAAATCTCTTGCAGGACATAGTCTTCAAGGTAATGTACGGTCCGCAAAAAAGATACGAGGCGCAGCTTAAAAAGATAGGACTTCTCGGAGACGATAAGTTTACTTGCGCGTGCTACTTCGACGAAGTCGGCAATCGTCCTAAAAAAGGCGATATCCTTTCCTGGGCGGAATCGAGCGCGGTAAACTACGCCAACTCCGTTTTGGGAGCAAGATGTAATCGTAATTCAGGTATTATAGAAATGTTCGGCTCGATAGTGGGGTACGTTCCGTACTTCGGACTTCTTACCGACGAGGGAAGAAAGGCAAGCTGGATTGTCGAAATTAAGACCTCGGAGAAACCCGAAGCACAACTTTTGGGTTCCGCAATCGGTATGAAAGTGCTTGAAGACGTGCCGTACATAAAGGGACTCGACAAGTATATCGGACAGGAACTTACTAAAGAGGCCTGCACCTATCTTAAAGACTTCGGCGCGGCGACCGCCTCCAACGGTTCGGTAGGTCTTTACCATATCGACAATCTTACTCCCGAAGCGAAAGAGCAAGGCGAAAGCCTTATTAAAGAAGGGGCGAAAGTCTACGTAATAGACGACGCGGAACTTGCGAGAGTGAAAGCGTCTTACCCCGTAATCTGGAAGGACAAAGACGCCAAGCCGAAACTTTGCTTTATGGGTTGCCCCCACATGACGTTAGCTCAGCTTAACGACTGGACGAAAAGACTGGAAGCGAAACTTAAAGAAAAGGGCAGAAAGAAAGTTACGATAAAGACGGTATTTACTTCCGCTCCCGACGTAATTAAGGAATTCGATAAGGGCGAGAACGCGGCTAAACTCAAAGCCATGGGCGTCACGTTATCGTATATTTGTCCTCTTATGTATATGAATAACCCGCTTTGCGCGAAGATGCCGGTAATTACGAACAGCAATAAGCTCCGCACCTACACGACGTCGAGATATTACACCGACGCCGAAATACTCGAACAGATTACGGGAGGTAAAAGATAATGACTAAAATATTCAGAGGAAGAACGGTAGTTCCCGGCGAAGCCACCCTAAAAGCTCTCGTATCTCACGAAGGATTCAACACCCTTGCTTCTTTCAAGGACTGCAAGGAGGGTAAGAACGTCTGCACCGACCAAAACAACAAGGATTTGTACGGCAAAAACACAGTCGGAGTAGCCTTGTGCCTGCCGCAGACCATAGGCTCGACCACGGGCGGTATGGTACTCTACAACGCCGCCGTAATAGGCTGTAATCCCGGCGCGCTTCTCTTCTCGAAGCCCATCGACTCGTTGGCGGCGGCGGGAGCAATATTAGCTTCCGTGTGGACTCCCAACGGTATGCCCACGGTAGATAATCTCGGAGACGAGTTTTTGGACTACGTAAAAGACGGAATGGAAATAAAAATTCACGCCGACGGCACCGTCGAAGCGGAATAATCGAGTTTATCGTCCGATAAAAATCCGAATTAAAGCAATCGACGCTTCTTGACGGGGCGTCGATTTTTTGTATAACAAAAACCATACGATAGTCGCGGAAGTACGAATAAGGTCAATCGGTGAGTATTGAAATTAGCGCTCCGATTGTATAGAATTCAAGTAGACCTGCCAGTCGAAAGGATAAAACACAATCGGAGTAAAAGTCGGTTTCCGGGGGTCGGCACACAAGGCGGAGCCGAAAACTTGTAGAAAAAATGGTTTTATGCTACAATAATAAAATAAGGATAAAGAAACGTTATAGATAATAATATCAAGAGGTAGCACAGACAGTAACAAACAGATTATAAGAACTCGCGACGGGAGGAACCGCCTATGAATTACGTTTAATTATAAGCGCAGAGAAAAGACTTTTTCCCTGTGCTTTTTTGTTATAAAAGCAAAATTTTTAGCAATTTTATATTTTAACGCAACGAGACAGGCTTTTTTGTTGTCTATATAAGTGAAAGGACGCTGCACAACGAAAGGAAACGCTATGAACGATCAAGAAATCATTGCTTTGTATTGGGCAAAAAAGGAATGCGCGATATCTGCAACGGCTGAAAAATACGGAAATTACTGCTACACTATCGCTTACAATATTTTGTACGACCATTTTGAAGCGGAAGAATGCGTCAACGATACATATTTAGGCGCGTGGAACAGTATACCTCCGCAAAGACCGAACAGATTGCCCGCGTTTCTCGGAAAAATCACTCGCAACCTCGCTTTGAATCGATACAAGCACAAAAAAACGGCAAAACGAGGAGGAAGGCAGGTTGAAATCGCCTTGTCGGAGTTGGAAAACTGTATACCCGACGCCGTAGGCGTAGAACAAATTGCCGAAGAATCATTTTTAGTGTCCGTAATAAATCGTTTTTTGTACGCCCAAACAAAAACGAAACGCAATATTTTAATTCTCAGATACTGGTATCTGTATCCGATAAGAGATATTGCGGATATGTACGGCGAGAGAGAAAGTAAAATAAAAGCGTTATTGTTCCGTATGCGCAACGAACTTAAAGAAATTCTCAAAAAGGAGGAAATATACCTATGAAACGACCAAACAGTAAGTTTATATGGACTTTGATATTGTCGACGTGCCTTGTCTTGGCGATGTGTTTCGGCACGGTATTTTTGCTTGCCGGTTGCAACGACGCGGAAGCCGCCGCGGGAACGGTAACGATGGAAATCAATCCCGGAGTGGAGTACGTAATTACCCGAAAAGGCGACGTGAAGTCGGTACGATTCCTGAACGGCGACGCGAAAGGCTCGCTCGAAGAAGTAGAGCTGACGGGACAAAGTCTGAAAACAGCGGTAGCGCTGACCATTGCGGCATATAAGAACGCCGGATTTATGGAAAAGAACGATACGGTATTGATTTCGTTCGACAAAAAATTGAGCGACAACGCAAAACTCAAAGAATCCGTGTCGGGATTCATTAGCGAAGCGCTCGAAAAATCAAAATCCGTTCATACCGTGGTTTACGTCGTCGCAACGGACGACGAAAAAACAACCGCAATTGCGGAAAAACACGGTATCTCGCAAGGCAAAGCCAAACTTGTCGCCGACGCGGCGACAAACAGCGATATGTCCGAAGAAGAGCTTGTCAAACTTCCGCTTGACGAACTGGTAGGACTGCAAAAAGAAGTTGCTTCGACTGTAATAAACTCTCAATATATCGGTATGCTCAAAGCAAAAGAAATCGCGTTGAACGATGCAGGCTGTACGACGAGAGTGGAGTTTACCGAAGCAAGACTTGTCGATAACGATATAAAGAATCCGTATTACCGCCTCGTATTCAACGACAAACGCACGCAATGGACCTATCTTGTAAAAGCGACGGACGGCGAAATTCTCGAAAAGAACGAAGTAGCGTTGTTCATATCTTTGGAAGAGGCGAAAGAGATAGCCCTGAAACATGCCGGGTTAAAGGATAAAGCCGAAGTGAAAATCGTATTTACCAAAGAAGAGTTGAGCCGCAATCAAGGTCGACCGTGCTGGATTTTGGAGTTCTATACGTCGGAATATCAATACGGATATAAAATCGACGCAAAGACGGGAGAGGTAATCTATTTCGACTATCATATAGACATAAGGGAAGCGAGAGAAATAGCGTTAAAAGACGCCGGAGTATCTGCGGAAAGCGAAAGAATAACCTTTACCGTAGAGGAATACGTCGGCGGCGGTATAAAAACTCCGTATTTTCATTTTGTTTTCATTGCCGGACGGACAAAATGGACTTACCGTATCGATGCGACCGACGGTCAAATACTTTATAAGAACGTCGCAAAGGACAAGGATAGCGCGGTATAAACGGACCACTCGTATATACCGTTGTCCCTGCTTTAAGGGCGTTACGGTTTCAGAGTTTAGAGTTTGGGAATGGGCGTGTGTTTTCTCGTCAGAATTGCCTGCGGCAATTTTGCGAACCGCATTTTGCGCGGTTCGCGGGTCCGGTATAAGGCAAATAAAAAGAACCAACCACGATTATGAGCGCGGTATAACGGACCACTCGCATATACCGTTGTCCCTGCTTTAAGAGCGTTACGGTTTCAAGGTTAGGCGTTCGGGAATGAGTGAATACTTGCTCGTCAGAATTGCCTGCGGCAATTTTGCGAACCGCTTTTTGCGCGGTTCGCGGGTCCGGTATGGAGCAAATAAAAAACCGAGTACATATATACTCGGTTTTTTATTTGGTGCGGTATAACGGACTCGAACCGCTGACTTTCTCCACGTCAAGAAGACACTCTACCAGCTGAGTTAATACCGCATAGCTTTTTAGCAAGGATTATATTATCATAAAATAAAGTGTTTGTAAAGAGATTTTTGAAGATAGGGGGGGGGAGTTTCTGATTGCGATTAGGGCGGTTCTTGTCTGACGGGGGATTTACGGAGCGTTAAGTAAGGAAAGAACCGCCCGAAAATTCGGACGGTTCTTTTGAAAAAGAAGAACTTGTTATGATTTTCAGTTCGGTTTATCCGAGAACGTATGCGAAGGAAGCGGCGGTGTTTGCGCAGGTTATCATCGTAAACAACAAGGTGTTTATTATCGCGCCGAGCCACATATTGCCGGTCTTTGCGGTCATTCTTCTCGATATTACGGTAGATATAGCAAGGATGGGAACCATCGGGATAAGGACGATATATCCGAGAGCCATATCTTTTTGCCACAGCACGCCGGTGGTCGTGAAGGTACCGTATTGAATAGCTATCACGAGCAGCACGCCGAAGATATTGAAGAATACGTTAATCAGTATCGAAGCCCATTCGGGAAGGTTCTTCGCTTTGTAGTTTTCGTTAAATAACGCGCTTACTGTGAAGAATATTCCGAAGAGAAGAGCGTATCTCATCATCGTGGGCAACATTTCTATGTTGAATACCTTAATAGCGAGAGTCCATATTCTGAAATCAACGAGCCAGATTTTCCAGTTTATATAGGTTACGATATATACCGAAGCCACGGTGATTATCGCAAGAAGGAAAGTCTTCGCAAAACCGGTAAGTCCCGTTTGCATTCTACCCGCAAGAAAGGGATTTTCCGCCATGCCTACGCCGTCTTTACCGTATCTTACGCGGTTTACTATACCGTTTACCGCCCAGAAGAACAGGATTACGGCAAGGGAGAACAACGCGGTGCATATACCCCACATAACGACCCAGTTCGTGGTGTCCTGCGGATAAAGTTGCGTATTAGGGAAGAATTTATCGCCGAATTCGGTGCAGATAGAGTGAATACTGAATCCGCTGAACATTGCTATTCCTATCGCGCCGAGCCAGTAGGTAAGGTGCTTTTGCAAGCCCTTTAACGGTGCGTGTTCCACGGGGGCGTTGCCCACCCAGACGAGTTCTCCGTTCGCGTTGGTTTCTTTACGTCCGATAGAGACGGAACGGAAGAAGCGAGTGGTAAGAAGAAGGCTTACGAGCGGGAATATCATAGCGAATACAGCTATAAGACCGATAAGGGAGAACATTTCTTTTACCCACCAGGTCTGATGATTTTCCGCGATGTATTCGTGACCGTTAGGCGTGCCGAATGCGGAGTAGAAGAAGTTTACTACGGCGTTCGCGCCTTCGACCGAGCAGTGGTTCTGCGGGTGTACGCCCGCGATTTCGTATATAACTCTGAAAGTTCCGTCCACGGCTTGTCCGCCCGCGGGGGCGACGAGTTGTCCGTTTTTATAGATGCCTTTGTTCACGATAGTGGCGTCCGCGCCCAGTCCAAGGAAGGATTTGGCGGTGGTAGTGGACAGATAATCTCTCGATATAGTGCCGCCGTTTTCTTTCGTGGTGAAGAAGAATTCGTCGTCTTTCGCTTTAAGAAAACCTACCGACACGTCGTTGCCCGCTCCCATGAAAGAACTCCACGCCTGCATAAGTCCTGCTGAAATTATGCCTACGTTTTTGTCCTGAGCAAGGGTAGCCGCCGTGGTATAACCGCCCATGGAGTGACCGGAAATACCGATTTTCGACTTGTCTACTATGTCGAGATTGTAAAGATATTTTGCGGAGTCGTATAGTCCGTTAGTCGCCATCATGGCGTTTTGCGAACCGCTGTTGTTATAGTTGCCGTGGCCTTCTCTGTCCACCGCAAGCACGATAAAACCGCGACGGGCAAGCTCTATCGTGTTCTGTAACTGCATTTCGCGGTTGTTAAGGTATCCGTGCGTAAGAACGACTGCGGGCAAAGGATTGCTTGCGCTTGCGTCTTTCGGCACGAACAAAATGCCCGATACGACTTTACCTTTAACGGCGGTTTCGGCGGCGTTGCCTTCGGCGTCGGTAGTGGTAATCGTACCTTGATTGGTTTCGTCTCTCAGATCGAATACTTTAACGGAAAATCCGTCGGACTGTATGCACGACGCGCAGAAACTGCTTACCAAAATGACTGCCAGGCAAACCACCAGAAAAATCAGCATTACTTTGTTCTTTTTACAATAACTCGAAACGCTGTCTTTGATGTAACTCATAAATTTTACCTCCTAATTTTTTCTGATAATTTCGTCTGTATTTTGTAAGTTTTCGCTCAAAACAGGGAAAATTATTTCGGCAAAAACCTCTTATCAATTTAAATATAAACAAAATCCGAAATGTTTTCAATTGACAAATTCGCAATAAATATGTAGAATTTAGTTGTACTTAACGGACAAACGGAGAGAATTCGTTATGAAAAACAAACTGAGCGACTTGGTCGAAATAGAAAAATTACGATTATTTTTAGGTAATCTCGCGCGAGCTACGGGGGTGTCTTTGTGCGTTGTGGACGACAACGGAAACTTTATAATACAACCCGCGAACGAAGCTCCTTTTTGCGTGGCGGTAAGGAAAGACCGGCACATAAAAGAACGGTGCGTTTATTCCGTTCTGCACGGAGCGGTCGACGCTATGCACTATAAGCGGACTGTATTTTTTAGATGTCCGTTCGGCTTGTTGGAGTTCGTCGTGCCGATTATAATAAACGGAGAATATCTGGGAGCCGTGTGCGGCGGGAAAGTGGCGGCTAAGGAGTTGGACGCGTGCGTCGATATATCCGCACCGCGGGAAGAACCGATAAAAAACGCCGCTATCGCGACGTTATACGAAAATATCCCGACGATAGACGGCAAGAGATATATTGAAATAACGAAGTTTATTTCCGAAGCGGTCACCAATTTTACCGAATACGGCATTATGTCCAAGATTATGCAGAAAAAGGAAAACGTCAACGCCGACGAAAGGATAAAACCTGCCTTAGCGTACATAGAAGACAACTACTCGCAGGAAATAACTTTGGAACAGCTCGCCGCCGCTTGTTTTATAAGTAAAGATTATATGTCTAAACTCTTTTACAGAATAACGAAAAAAAACGTGACCGAATACATATCCGATTACCGAATAAACAAGGCGAAAGAGCTTTTGCGCGACACTAATATAAAGATAAGCGGCGTCGCCGAAAAAGTAGGTTTTTCCGACGCGGCGTACTTTTACAGAGTCTTCAAAAAGAGCGTCGGGGTCACTCCCGCGCAGTACCGTGCCACGCACAGGTCGGTTACGATTTAGAAAGTATAGGGAACCCGAATTATCGTAAAAGATAACGAAATAAACATATTTCCGGTTTTTTGCGGCGTAAAGCAACGTGCATGTGACGCTCCGAAATAATTAGCCGTTGACTTCGGTATAACGGACATAGTAAAATAGACTTACGACGGACGAAAGGAGAGGAAATAAAGTGAGCAATAAACTTTTGAAGATAGAAGACGGGTTATCGAAGGCTATGCCTTGTGCGGACTGCGGTCTGACGAGGGGTAAAATAGCGGCGTTTTTTATAAGCGTTGCGTTCACGGTGGCGATGATTGCCGCGGGGCGGAACTTTTTTCCGCTCGTAGGGGCGGTTTTGTGTGCGGCGTATGCGTTAATCGAAGTTATTTTCGTGTTGAAAAACGGCAAGCCGTCGGTTGCGATTTGCTGCGGCTACGCCGTTATTATGGTCGGGTTATATTTATTTTTCCTTATCTACGGAGCGGAAAGTTTCGGACGGAGAGTGTGGTGGAACCTTATTTTCTGCCTTCCGTCGTTGGCTCTGTGTGCGGCGACGCTGTTTTTAAGGGTCAAACCGTCGATTATGAAAGCCACGGCGATAGTAATAGCTATCGTTATGATAGGCACTTCTATATTGTATTTTCTTTATATGAGTTTACGCCTTACGCCGAGAGTGGACAGAATGTTCGAGGGGGAAGAGGAATACTTATCCTATCTTAAAGGAAAACGAGCAGAACAGGCCCCGAACGTTCTGTTTATCTTAATGGACGATATGGCGTACGCCGATTTGTCGTGCTATTCTTACGAGAACGCGATAAACACGCCGAACATCGACGAAATAGCCGACGGCGGAATATATATGGAAAACTTTTACGCCTCCGCGCCGGTATGCACACCGTCAAGGTTCAGCGCGCTTACCGGAAGATACGCGACGAGAGGTTATCTCGACAACGTGATTTTCCCGACGGTGGTGGACAACGAAACCTTTTCGCCCACGCATTTTATAAATCCGTATCAGTTTGAAAACAACGTCGACGGTATACTCGGCGACGAAATAACCATTGCCGAAGCTCTTTCTTCTCTCGGATACGACACCGCGTGTATCGGCAAATGGAATTTGGGCGATTACGGCGAATATCTGCCCACTAATCAGGGGTTCGATTATTTTTACGGCAGTCACTACGTCAACGATATGACGCCCTACACCTGGGTGGAAGAAACGGGCGGAAAATTTACCGAGGTTCGTTCCCACAAAGACAACCTCGACCAGTCGGAAAGCACGCGGATTTTTACCGAAGTCCTTAAAAAGAAGTTTTCCGAATCGGTGGAAAAGAACAACCCGTTTTTCGGGTTCTACGCCACGCCGTGGCCGCATTATCCGATATATTCCGACTATAACGGCAACGGCAAGGGGGATAAATCGGACGACAGTTATATAAAGTGTATAGAAGAGTTCGACCGCAGTTTGGGAGAGATTTTTCAATATATGAAAGACACGCCGTCGCCGGACGGGAACGGTTCGGTCTACGACAACACCCTTATTATCTTCACTTCCGACAACGGACCGGGAAGAGAGGGCGTGACCGGCTCACACAGGGGAAGGAAGAACACGACTTTCGAAGGGGGAATGAAAGTTCCGGCGTTGATATCTTACCCTAACGGCGGCGTGGGCAAAGGCACGGTGGCAGTGAGTAAAGAGTTTATTGTAAAAAACGGCGACGGAACCGAGCGGAAAACCGTCCGTACGAAAAAACTTACTTCGGCGGCGATGCTTACCGACTTTTTCCCGACGATTATCGACTACGCGACCGACGGACGAGCGGCAATGCCCGCCGACAGAATAATAGACGGGGTAAGTTTACGCAAGATTTGGAGCGGCGACGAGCCGAGCGACACGAAAGTTCACGACGCCCTTTATTATATGAAAAAAGGCAAAGTGCAAGCGGTGAGAGCCGAGATAGAAACCGACGGCAAACCCGTAAACTACAAGTATTTCGAGAACGTAGCCACGGAAAATTCCGCGTTTATAGACCAAAGGTACAAAAACTATCTTTTTAATCTCGACAGCGACCCCGCCGAAGGATACAACATATCGATGACTTATCCCGAGGTGGCGGCTAAAATGAAAAATATGCTTAAAGACTTCCGAAAAGAACTGAAAAACAACCGCAGAGGGAAGAAATAATGCCCCCTGTATCCGTAATGATAAAACCCGCTTCTTCGGCGTGCAACCTTGCTTGCAGGTATTGTTTTTATCATTCCCTTGCCGAAAAAAGAGAGTCGGGTTGTCGCGGCGTAATGAAGACGGAACTCTTTTCCGAGATTATGAAAAAAGCTTTTTCGTTTGCCGACGGGGAAGCGGTAACTCTCTCTTTTCAAGGGGGAGAACCTCTTCTTGCAGGGAAAGAATTTTTTATTAAAGCCTTTGCCGAGATAGAAAAACTCAACGTAAAAAAAAGCCCCGTGTATATAGGCGTGCAGACGAACGGAACTCTTATAGACGACGAGTGG
Source organism: uncultured Eubacteriales bacterium (assembly GCA_902766965.1). Lineage (GTDB taxonomy): Bacteria > Bacillota > Clostridia > Christensenellales > DTU072 > CAG-1782. The sequence continues at coordinate 14,518 of CACXFJ010000130.1, forward strand.
TGCAATATATTCGCTTCCTACGGCGTTCTCGTAGGGTTATCTTTGGACGGCGACGCCTGCGCCGACGCGTTAAGGACTTATCCCGACGGTAAAGAGAGTTTTTCCGAAGCGTTGAGGGGATACGAAAAGTTGAAAAGGCGGGGCGCGGATATAAACGTTCTCGTCGTGGTGACGAAACAAGTCGCGGAAAATATAGAAAGAATATACGATTTTTTTAAGGAGAAAGGGGTAAAATACCTTCAATACATACCCTGTCTTCGTCCTTTTGACGGAGAGGATTACGGACTGTGCCTCGACGGCGAAGAGTACGGAGAATTTTTAATAAAGGCTTTTAATCTCTACGCAAAAGACTATTTCGGCGGCAGATACGTTTCGGTAAGAATTTTCGACAACTTCGTCTCGTTGGCTCACGGACGGAGGGCAGAACAATGCGGAATGAACGGACACTGTACTCATCAATACGTAATTGAAAGCGACGGCGAAGTCTATCCCTGCGACTTCTATTGCGCCGACGAATACTCGTTGGGCAATATAAAAGCAAACGACTTTTCCGAGATCGAAAAGAAAAATACGGCGGTAGAATTTATTAAGGAAAGCCTTGTCAAAGACGAGAAGTGCCGCCGCTGCAACCTTTACGCGTTGTGCGCGGGCGGATGCAAAAGAGAACGCCTTTCTTTCGACTTGTGCGTCGCGTATAAAAAATTCCTGCCGTACGCCGTACCGATACTGCGTAGAATGTATTAAAAAGCCGATAGGGTATCCGTAATAAAGATACAGGATACCTATTCAGACGTTTTATCAACGCGAAAGGAGAAAACAAAGCCGATTTTATGGAATCGGTTTTCGTTTTTTTAGGCGTAAATAAATACGGCGTGTAGGGTTTAATATGTTGATTTTTATTTAGTTTCATAGTAAAATATTATTTATTCTTAAAACACGTTAAGAGGTGAATTATATGTTAGATTTAAGATTCGTTTGCGACAACATAGATTTGGTCAAGAAAAAACTTGCTATGAGAAACAGCAAACTCGATATTTCGGAAGTGGTAGAACTCGCCGAAAAACGCCGCGCGATAATCAGAGAAGTGGAAACTCTGAAAGCCGAAAAAAACAAAGTCAGCGCGGAAATCGCAATGAAGAAAAAGAACAAAGAATTCTGCGACGACCTTATTGCGGAAATGAGAACGCAAGGCGACAGAATTAAAGAGCTCGACGCCGAACTTACCAAAGTCGAAGACAGACTGAAAGAACTTATGTACCTTATCCCCAACCTTGTCGACGACAGCGTGCCTTACGGCAAGGACGACGGCGACAACGTGGAAGTAAGAAGATTTTCCGAGCCGACTAAATTCGACTTCGAACCGAAACCCCACTGGGAACTGGGCGAATCCAAAGGAATATTCAATTTCGAGCAGGCGACTAAAATAACCGGCTCCCGCTTCACCGTATATCACGGAGCGGCGGCAAGACTGGAAAGAGCGATAACGAACCTTATGCTCGACACCCACACTTCTCACGGGTACGAAGAAATCTTCCCCCCGTTTATGGTCAACCGCGATTCGATGCTCGGTACCGGTCAGCTTCCTAAATTCGAAGAGGATATGTACGCTATAAAAAACACCGACTACTATCTTATTCCTACCGCGGAAGTCCCCGTCACCAACCTGCATCGTAACGACATATTGAGCGTAAAAGACCTTCCCGTAAAATATTGCGCGTATACGGCTTGTTTCCGCGGCGAAGCGGGCAGCGCGGGCAGAGACACAAGAGGGATCATCCGTCAGCATCAGTTCAATAAGGTAGAACTCGTCAAGTTCGCTCACCCCGACCACAGCTTCGAAGAGTTGGAGGCTTTGACTAACGACGCCGAAAGAATACTTCAGCTGTTAGGTCTTCCGTACAGGGTGGTATGCCTTTGCTCGGGCGACGTAGGATTTTCTTCCTGCAAGACTTACGACATAGAAGTATGGCTCCCGTCCTACAACCGCTACGTCGAAATCTCCTCTTGCAGCAACTTCGTAGATTTTCAAGCAAGAAGAGCCAACATAAAATTCCGCGACGAAAACGGAAAGATCCGTTTCGTACATACCCTTAACGGCAGCGGACTTGCCGTAGGCCGTACCGTAGCCGCCGTCATGGAAAACTATCAGAACGCCGACGGAACCATCACCGTACCCGAAGTCCTCAGAAAGTATATGGGAACGGACGTAATTAAATAAAAATGAAAAAAAGGGCGAAAGATATTCCCGTCGGGGAAGAAAAGAAACGCCCCAATGCAGGGACTTTCATCGGGACGATTATCCGTTCCGTTGCGATAGTCCTCGGATTTATTCTTAAAGTAATCTTCAAAGCGTGTACGCTGCTCGGACTGTGGATACCCATAATTTACAGTTTGTTCGGCGTCGCGCTTTATTTGATTTTTAAGTTCAACCCCTTCGCTTTCGACACCTTAGGCACGCTCTATCTTTGCGGCGGAATAGCCTGTGTTATAGGTTCGGCTATTATCGCCGTCCGAAATCTCATCGTCCGTCCCGTCAAGTCTATATATAACGGCTACAAACACCCCTTGTGGGAGAAAGCCGAAGACGCTAAAAATATCGAAAAGAAAGAAGAAGAGAGCCGTTGGAGCAGGTATAAGAAAGAAAAAGAAACCGAAAAATATCTCCCCCCCGAAGTTCCGCAATGGGAAAGACCCGTTACTAAAAGAACCGTCGATTACGGCTCTTTTTTAGCTCCGCTCGACGATTTCGACGAAGTTCTTAAAGAAGAACGAAGCGAAAAAATATCGTTGGATTGGCTCCCCAAACGCAACAGAAAAGAAGCCGAAAACGTGAATATAGTCGCGGAAACGCCTACGGAAAAACCGCAGGTATATTTCAGCGCGCTCGAACCGGACATTCTCGTCCACGAGTATTCGGACAGGTTCGAACTGTACAGAGTAAACGGGAACAGAACCACTCCCGTGGGGGTGGAATATAAATGAACGCGAAGGTAAAAAGAAGCAGGATTTGGGAACTTGACTTTTTCCGCGGTTTAAGTATCTTGCTCGTGGTGATAGACCACGCCATGTACGATTTTTCGGGCGTTTTTAGTTTTTGGGCGTCGTCGGGTTCTAAATTTTTGAGATTCCTTAACGCGACCGGTACGGCGTATCTTAGTAGCGACGTAAGATTTTTGTGGCGTCCGGCGTTTTTGTTCATTTTCTTTTTTACGAGCGGACTTTGCACCGCATTTTCGAGGAATAACTTTTTACGCGGACTTCGTCTTTGCATAGTAGCGGCGGTTATTTCCGTATCGACGTATCTTGCGGACAGGCTGTTCGGCACGAGCGTTTACGCTATGTTCGGCGTAATTCACTGTATAGCGACGGTCATTCTCATTTACGCCTGCGTCGATTTTATAATAAGGTTTATACCGAAAATCTATTCGAAGATAGCGAAAAAAGAGGCAAAGCCGCAGTTTGAAAGGATTTTACATATAGTAATTTGCCTTGCGATAGGGGTGGCGTGCTGTTTTATCAACAAAAAGTATAACGTAAGTCTGCACGAAGTCAACGGCAACTTTACCGCGATAGACACCGACTCGAAAATATTGGGATTGTTTTTCTATTGCGACAACTGGTGGACGGCGGACTATTTCCCCCTTTTTCCGTTCATTGCGTTTTTCTTCCTCGGAGCGGGATTTACAAGAATACTTTACGAAAAAAAACGTTCTTTGTTGCCGCAACTCGACGGCGTGTGGCATAAAGCCTTTACCGTTCCCGGCAGGTACTCGATATTTTTCTATCTCGGCGGACAGGTCGTAGCGATAGGTCTTGGAATGATGTTGTCTTTAATTATCTGCGGCAGAGCATTTTAGTAAGGAGTGTCCCATGCACATTGCTTTACGCAGCAAAAAACGGGAGAAAGTAATTTTACGCAAGCGGTATATGGTAAAACAATAAAAAAGCGGATATAAATCATAGTTTTTTGCTACTTTTGCGAAAACTTCACCTAACGTACTCAGTACGTCTACGTCTCGTTTTCACAAAAAATCAACGCACCTGTGTCACTCCTTTGCTCTGCGTCCCATGCACATTGCTTTACGCCGCAAAAGCATATTTTTTCGTCCGAAAATTTAATACAAATTAAAGAATATAAAAATATAATATCGTTAAACAAGTTTAATAATTGTCAAAAGTCTTGCGATATAGTAAAATTAACGTAGGCTTTGCGTATAATAGTTCGCTTACGTTACGGCGAAAGGACAAAAAGTAAAGTCGAAAGGGAAGTAAATGGCAATTACCGTATGCTCTCTCGGGAGCGGCTCGAAAGGCAACTGTGTTTTAATATCCGACGGAAAGACGCGACTACTTATAGACGCCGGACTTAACGCTGCCGTGATAGCAAAAAAACTGTCGGAATTAGGGTTAATGCTTACCGATATGGACGGGCTTCTCATTACCCACGAACACGGCGACCATATAAGAAGCGTCGATATGCTGGCGCAGTTTATGCCGGTGTATTCCCACCCCGACACGCTGGAAAAAATTACCGAAAAATATACTATTCCGCTCAAATACCTTTTCGAAGTGGAGAATAAGTTTTCGGTAGGCACGCTGGACGTGACGCCTTTCGACGTAAGCCACGACGCGGTTCACCCGTACGGGTATTCCATAAGCGACTGGGAAAGTAAATTTACTTACCTTACCGACACGGGATACGTATCCAAGGGTATAATGAACGTACTTAAAGGCAGCGATATAGTTATGCTGGAAAGTAACCACGATAAAGAGCTTCTGTTACGCGGAGTTTATCCCGAACGGCTTAAAAGGAGAATTATGTCGGAGAAAGGACATTTAAGCAACGCCGAAAGCGCGTTGACTGCCTTTAATCTCGCCGCGGACGGAACGAAAACCGTAATACTCGCCCATCTGAGCGAACAGAATAACCTGCCCGAACTTGCTTACTGGACGACGAAAAATTATCTTCGGAAAGAAATGGGCGACGAAAGCCGCGGGTGCAATATACTCGTAGCTACGCAAAAAGACACGGTGGTGGCGGAATGACGGAAAAGAAGAACCTGACCCCCGAATTATCGTCGATAATCTTCCTTATAGGTTTTGCGTTCTATCAGATAACGGGACTTATTTTAGCTACGGTCATGGACGTAAAAAGCAACGCGTATATCTTCGTCGCGTACGCTCTGCCGCAGGTAGCGTATATTGCCGTCACTTTTATTACCGTAAAGGTATGCAAGGTTGAGTTTAAGTTGCTGCCCGAAAAAGGTTCGGTGGGCAAAGCGGATTATCCGCTCGCCGTTTTATTGGGATTAGGGATATTCTTCTTTGCGTTACTGCCGAATTTCGGAGTGCAGAAACTCATCACGCTTTTGGGCAAAACGCCGCAGGTTACGTTACCCGACCTTACTTCGCCGGTTAGTTGCGTCGTTGCGGCGATAGTAATATGCGTGTTGCCGGCAATAGGGGAAGAACTCGTTTTCAGAAAGGTTTTCGTAGACGGGTTCTCGAAATACGGAAAGATAAACGCCGTTATTATAAGCGGAGTTTTGTTTGGGCTTAGCCACCTTAACTTAGCTCAAACGATACATCAGATTTTCTTGGGGTGTATCCTTTCGTATCTGTACGTTAAGACTAAAAATATAACGCTTACCGCGATAATACATTTTATCAACAATTTTCTCGCGTTGTTTCTTACCCGTTTTACGGGAGAAGAAGTGTGGAATAATCTCGTTACGCTGGGAATTTGTTGCGCGATAGGCGCGGTATTTATAGCGATAAACGCAATATATTTAATTAAAAGAAAGCCGAAAATTACCAACGACGGCAGGGAAAAACCGTCGACGTTCGCGATAGGATTTTTCGTTTTCGTGGCGGCAATGTGGGTAATAGCGGCGGTCTTTTCATAGAATGACGGAGGAATTGTGACAAAAACTACTAAAATAAGCGCAATATTCTTTATTACCACGTTGTGGCTGGTTATTATGAGGATAGTTTTTTCTTTCGTGGAGCTGAGCGACAACGTTTCCGGCTGGCTGTTTTCCATAATGATGCAGGTAATCGGCATGGGGGTTATTCCCTTCGTATTATTTAAGTTCTGGGTTAAGGAAGACGTGGTAAGTGGATTTTCTCTTAAAGTAAAAATTCCGCCCGTTACCTACCTTCTCGCGATTGTCCTCGGATTTTTGCTTAGTTACGTCACCACCGGCGTGAGCCTTATATGGCAAAATATTCTTATCCTTTTAGGATACACTCACGTTAACGCCCCCGGCACTATTTATTCCGACGCAGGGGTTCTTATAATGGAACTTTTCACCACGGCTATGCTCCCGGCGTTCTTTGAAGAATTTACCGACAGAGGGCTTGTTTTACGAATGTTCAGAGGGATAGATAACGAAAAGACCGTGGTTATATTGACCGCAGTCCTGTTCGGACTTGCTCATCAGAACATTATGCAGACGGGGTACGCTTTCGTCGGCGGACTTGCATTCGCATACCTTGCATTAAAGACGAAGAGCATCTTCCCCGGCATGATAATTCACTTCATCAACAACGCGCTCAGCGTAATAAGCGGTTATTCTTCGCAGCATAACGGTCTTTACGCGGCAGTGCAAGACAAATTTTACGCCTTTATCAGCGGTCACTTCCTCGTAGCGGTATTGACGTGGGCGGCGGCGGGAGCTTTGATTGTCGTTATATTGAAATATATCGCGAAAATACAGCCGAAAGAAAAACCGTCGGAAAAGGAAGGAGACGTATTTTTCTTCCCCAACAAATTGCAATACGTCGACGATATTTTCGGAGCGGGGTTAAGAAAAGACGTCGCGAGAATTTCCGTAGCCAAGCCTTACTGGTACGAGTACGCGTTTTTGTACGGTTCGATAGCCATGATGACTCTCACCACCTTATTTACCTTTATGTGGGGAGTGTGGCGATGATAAAGATAAATATTCTCGCCGTCGGCAACCTTAAAGAAAAATTCTGGACGGAGGCGGTGAGCGAGTACGAAAAGAGAATTTCGCGCTACGCCCGTTTCAAGATAACAGAACTACCCGAAAAAAGAACCAAAGAGGAAGAGGGTAAGGAGATATTAAGGAAAATAACGGGTTATCCCGTGGCGATGGACATAGCGGGAAAAGAGGTGTCGAGTACGGAGTTCGCCGATTTTTTCGATAAAAAACTTACCGACGGAATTAGCGAATTCAGCCTTATAATAGGGGGAAGCGACGGATTAAGCGACGAAGTCAAGTCGGCGTGCAAGGAAAGAATATCTTTCGGCAGAGTTACTTTCCCGCATCAGCTTATGAGAGTAGTTTTGTCGGAACAAGTTTATAGAGCCCTTACTATTATGAATAACGTGACTTATCATAAATAAAAGAACCTTTCTGTATCTTTCCGCGTAATTTAACGTATGGATTATTACGATAAATTATTGACGGAATGTAAAAAAGCGGGTAAAGTTACTATAATCGGCAAGACGGTGTGCAATCGAAACATACCGCTTGTAAGCGTAGGCGACGGCAGAGCCTATACCCTTATCGTAGGGGCGGTTCACGCGCGGGAACATATAACGGTCGAACTTATAAAGAAATTGTTCTTTACGACTAAACTACCGTTCGACGTAATTCCCTGTCTTAATATAGACGGGGTATTGCTGTGCAAATACGGGCTTGACGCGGTACCCGAAGACAGGCGGGAGTACTTAAAGATAATTAACGGCAGCGACGATTTTTCTCTATGGAAAGCCAACGCCGCCGCCGTGGATATTAACGTAAACTTCGACGCCGGGTGGGGAACGGGAAAACAAAACGTAAAGTACCCGTCTGAAGCTAACTATATAGGTCCGTACCCCGAAAGCGAACCCGAAACGCAAGCCGCCGTAAACGTTTTGCTCGGGAAAAAGTATTCGCAGGTAATATGTTACCACTCGAAAGGGGAGGTGATATATTGGGGTTTCGGGAAGAACTTTCATCACTACGCCGAAGCGAAAGCCTACGCCGATAAGGTAGGGTATAAGCTGTCGCACGCAAAGGGGAGCGCGGGCGGACTCAAAGATAAATTCGACCTTATATCCGACGGATTAGGGCTGACGGTAGAAGTGGGAGAAGATAAATACAGTCACCCGTATCCCGAAGAACGGCTACCCGAACTTATAAATAAACACAAGGAGAGCGTAAGGCTTCTATATGACAACGGAATTAAAATCGCAAGAAAAATCGGCGTATATGGCTGAGGCGTACGCCGAAGCGGAAAAAGCCTATAAGGAAGGAGAAGTTCCCGTAGGGTGCGTTATCGTAAAGGACGGCAAAATAATTGCCCGCGCGCATAATACGGTGGAAAGAGACGGCTCCGTACTGTCGCACGCGGAAATCAAGGCGATAAAGACAGCCGAAGAAAAGGTAGGGAAATACCTTGACGGGTGCGATATGTTCGTCACGGTAGAGCCTTGCGCAATGTGCGCCGGAGCGATAGTAGGCGCGAGGATAGGAAGACTGTTTTACGGAGCGAGCGAAGAAAAGACGGGTTGTTGCGGCAGTCTGTATTCGCTCACCGAAGACGACCGTTTTTTCGCTACCGTACCGACGGAAGGCGGAATTACGGAAAAGGAATGTAAAAAACTTATGACGAGTTTTTTTATAGACAGGAGGTAACGAATGATTATAGTCGGTTTGGGAAATCCCGGCGAAGAATACGCCGACACCTTTCACAATATGGGATATATGGTAGCCGACGCTATTGCGGAACTACTCAATAAAAAGATAACGAAAATAGAGTGTTCCGCCCTCACAGCGGTAAAGGATTATAAGGACGGAAAACTTATTTTGGCTAAACCCGTCACCTATATGAACGCAAGCGGAGAAGCGGTAAAAGGCTTGCTTGCCAAGTACAAACAAACCCCCGCCGACCTTATCGTAGTTTACGACGATATAGATTTAGACAGGTTTAGCGTAAGGGTGAGGGAAAAGGGCAGCGCAGGCACGCACAACGGTATGCGTAACATAGTCGAAAAACTCGGCACGGAAAATTTCAAGAGGGTAAGAATGGGTACCGGCAGAGAGGCAGGCGACCTTAAAGACTTCGTTCTGAAAAAAATAAAAGCCGAAGACCTTGCCGTGTTCCGCGACAGAGCGAAAAAGATAGCCGAAATAATTTTGGAATACGTCGATACGAAAGATTTTGACCGTTTTATGCGAAAGGGCAATTCGATAAAATAAAATGCCGCTCGAAAAACTTTTCAAACTTAACGGAGGACAGTTAAAACAACTTTCCGTCGCGATTAACGCGGGGCGGTCTTCCGTCGTGTTCTACTGTTCGGAATACAACCGCTATCATATTGCTTCGCAGTTAGGGAGACCTTTTATTTACGTCGTCGGCGATATCGTCGCGGCAAGGAGAGCGTACGACGCTCTTAAAGAATACTGCGACGGCGAAGTATTGTTTATGCCCGACAGGGAAGACCCGCTTATCTTAAGAAAGAGCGTCAACTTTTCTCTCTTGCAGGAAAGGCTTAAAGTCCTTAACGGGCTTTTGGACGGCACGGCTCAAGGGGTAGTGGTTACGGCGGAAGGCTTGTCGCAGCTATACCCTAAACCCGAAATATTTTTCGAAAACCGCTTCGAGATAAAAAAGGACGAAGATATAGACTCGGAACTGTTCGTGTCATCTCTTACGACGATGGGATATAAAAGGGTGGAAAGTCTGTCCGCCCCTGCGGAATTTTCGGTAAGGGGCGACGTAATAGACCTCTATCCCGTGTGCAGTCGCGATCCGATAAGGATAAGTCTTTTCGGTGACACCGTTGAAGAAATAAAATCTTTCGACCTCGAATCCATGCAGTATAAAGAGGACTTATCATCGGTTAAGATTACTCCATCCACCGATATAATTATTCCCGAAAAAGCGATTAAAGGGATACTTAACAATATAAAAAAGGACGCTAAAAACCTTAATTCGACTAATTACGACCGACTGTCGGAAGAGGTGGAAAGGTTCTCCGTTTTCCCGTCGAGTCCGCTTAACAATTTCTTTTTGCCGTACGCAAGAGAGTATACCGCGGGGATATGCGATTACCTTAGCGAAGGGGGAGTGGTCGTATTCGACGACACGAAACAGACCGAAGATAAGTTAAGGCTTTCCACTAACAGACTTCACCAGAGAGCGGCGAGCGGCAAGGACGGTTTCTTAGCCTTCAACACGCACAAAAAGAGCTTACTCGACATAGAAGAACTAAAAAAGGATACCCACGTCAAGTTAGGTTTCGGACTGATTACGAGCAACGTAAACTTGTTCGTTCCGCAGGAAGTTTTTTCTATAAAAGCCAACTCTTTGCCGCCGTTTTATAACGATATGCCGTCGTTTTTCGAGCAGCTCCGCAATATGTCCGCTATGGGGGCGGATATTGCCGTCGTGTGCCGCGACGAAGAAGGGCTTAATTCTCTTAAAAAACATTTGCAGGACGAATATATAGGCTGTTACGAAGGCGAAAATCACGGCGGAATAAGCCTTACGGTGGGAAAAATAAACAAAGGTTTTATTTACCCCGCCGAAAAAATAATGCTCGTCGGAATAGGCGACCTTACGAGAAAGGTAGAAAGGACGAAGAGCGACAGAGCAAAAAGAATAGCTTTCGAAATTCCCGAAAAGGGCGATTACGTCGTCCACGAAAAGCACGGTATAGGTATAAGCGAAGGTATACAGAGAGTCAAGACCACTTCGGGAGAAAAGGACTTCTACGTCGTGGCGTACAAGGACGGAGACAAGCTGTATCTTCCCTGCGACAAACTCGACACGTTGGAAAAATACACCGGCGGCGACACGCCTACTTTGCATAAGTTGGGCGGAGCGGAGTTCGAGCGGGTAAAGAAACGCGTAAAGGAAAGCATAAAGAAACTTACCATAGACCTTTTGTCCATTTACAAATCGAGGTTTAACAAAAAAGGATACGTTTATCCCCCGGATACGGTATGGCAGAAAGAAATGGAAGCCGACTTCCCGTATACGGAAACCGACGACCAGCTTATCGCCATTAACGAAATTAAAAGGGATATGGAATCGGGCAAGATTATGGACAGACTTCTTTGCGGCGACGTAGGTTTCGGCAAGACGGAAGTCGCGATGAGAGCGATTTTCAAGACCGTCGTCGAAGGCAAACAGGTAGCCGTTCTCGCCCCGACCACCATTTTGGCTCAACAGCATTACAACCTTATCAACGCCCGTTTCAATAAGTTCAAAATAAAGACCGAGCTCCTGTCAAGGTTCGTCACCCCCGCCGAAATAAAAAAGTCGCTCGAACGGATAGAGAAAGGGGAAAGTAGCGTAATAGTCGCCACGCACAGAATTTTAAGCAAGGACGTAAAGTTCAACGATTTAGGTCTGCTCGTACTCGACGAAGAGCAGCGGTTCGGCGTGGAGCATAAAGAAAAGTTAAAGCAGTATCGTGAAAGCGTAAATATCCTATCCTTGTCGGCTACCCCCATTCCGAGAACCTTGCACATGGCTTTGTCGGGGATAAGGGACATTTCCACTTTGGAAAACCCGCCGAAAAACCGCTTGCCGGTGGAAACTTACGTCACCGAATACAGCGACGACCTCTTAGTGGACGCAATAAACAAAGAACTGTTACGAAACGGTCAGGTTTTCGTCCTTTACAACAGAGTTCAGACGATAAACTCTTTCTATAAACACGTTCAGGAACTTCTCCCCGACGTAAAGATAGTGGTAGCTCACGGGCAAATGGACGATATTACTTTGGAAGACAGGATAAGAGAATTCTACGAAAACAGAGCGCAGGTACTTATCTCGACTACCATTATAGAAAACGGTATCGACTTGCCGAACGCAAATACCCTTTTCGTCATCAACGCCGAAAGATTAGGGTTAAGTCAGCTTTATCAGATAAGGGGCAGAGTAGGAAGAAGCGACGTGCCTGCCTACGCATATTTTACCGTACCCGAAGGGGCGGTTCTTACCACCAACGCGACGCAAAGACTCGAAGCCCTTATGGACAATACGGAGCTCGGGAGCGGTTTCAGAATAGCGATGCGCGATTTGGAAATAAGGGGCGCCGGCAATATTTTAGGACGCGAACAGCACGGACAAATGGAAAAAGTCGGGTATGAAATGTACCTTAAACTAATAAAAGAAGGCATAGACGAAGCGCAGGGAATAGTAACCGAAGAAGTCCGCGACGTAGAGCTTATCGTCGACGCCGATTACGCTCTCGACGAAAAGTATATCCCCGACGGCAGAGCGAGAGTGACGTTCTACAAGAGGGTGAGCGCGCTTGCCACGATAGAGGAAGGGCAGTATTATTACGACTCGCTCAAAAAGACCTACGGCAAACCGCCCGAATGCGTCCGTACCATTATCCGCTGCGCGATAATAAAGAATATGGCGCAAAGACTCGGCGTAAGCAAAGTCGTTATCTCCGCAAAAGGCTCGGGAATATACTTCTACGACTCGAAGTGTTTAAGTAACGAAAAATTATTTGTCGCTATGGACAAGTTCTCCCGTTACGCCGTCCTTTCGCCGAAGAATCCCCCCGCCGTGGTGTTCAATACTTCGGGTATGACTCCCGCCCAAAGGGTAAAATTCACGCTCGAATTTCTTAATACGGCTATATAAACCTACTATTATGATACGAGCAGATAGTGTTTTTGCGGCGGGAAAGGGAGTTTAACGCAGTAAAATTCGTCTTATGATAATGCGAAAGAAAAAAATAAAGGCGTAAGGAATTTATCTTTACGCCTTTGTCATTGCCTTTTTTAATAAAACTATATTTTTAATTGCGAAATGGTTTCTTTAAGAATGTTCGCGCTACGGTTGAGCAAGGCTTCTTCTTCGGGGGTGAGCTTTACGTTTACCTTGCCGTGAACGCCGTTGTGTCCGACCAAAGTAAGGGTGCTTAAACATACGTCTTCTATACCGTATTCGCCGTGCATCATACTGGATACCGTCATAGTGGTGTCGAGTCCGCCTAAAAGACACTTGCAGATATAGCAGACCGATACCGATACGGCGTAGTAAGTGGCGCCCTTTCTCGCGATTACCGCCGCGCCCGATTTTCTGACGTAAGATTCTATGTCCGCTATGTCTATGTCGGGACGAAGTTTGTCGGCGGTGGCTATAAGGCGGTTACATTCGCTTATGGGTACGTTACTTATATTCGCTATCGACCACGGAATAAAGGAAGAATCGCCGTGTTCGCCGAAAACGTAGGCGTGTACGTTACCTTGATTTATGCTGAAATATTCCGAAAGTCTCGCTCTCAGACGGGAAGTGTCGAGAATTGTGCCGGAACCTATTACGCGGTTTTCGGGGATACCGGAAAGTTTCGTGAAAGTGTAGGTAAGGACGTCGACGGGGTTGCTTACGATTATGTAAGTGGCGTCGGGAGCGTGCTTCGTTATTTCGGGAATAATGTCTTTAAGAATATCGACGTTTGTTTGCGCAAGGTCGAGACGGGACTGCCCCGGTTTTCTCGCTACGCCCGCGGTTATTATTACGATATTACTGTTGATAGCGTCGCGATAGTCGCCCGCGTATATAGTGCAGGAACCGCAAAACGGCGTTCCTTGCCTTATGTCGAGAGCTTCTCCGACGGCTTTTTCGTTGTTGACGTCAATCATTACGATTTCGGAAGCCAAACCCATTACGGTAAGGGTGTAAGCTATGGTAGAACCAACGCTGCCGCTTCCTATTATAGATATTTTGTTCATTAGTGCCTCGCTGTCGTGGGGCGTTTTTATCCCCATTTGTGTGAATTACGATAAGTATAACATCTTTTTCCGATAATCGAAAACGATTTAACGCAAGTTGTCCGTCAAGGAAAGAATAAATTAAGTAAAACAGCGACTCCTATATTTAATCAATTAAGAAATCATTATTTTGCGGAAAAACTGTTCGTATTATTAAAGCTATTACGCTAGTTGGTTCTAAAAATATTATCAAGCGTTTTTCCGTCTGTATTTTTCCATTCGACCCAACCGTTAGTTGAACCGCCAAGAACAAATCCGCTTGCAGCACTCGGAGTATTGAATTCCAACGTGGTTTTTAATATGTAAATTCCGTTTTCCATCACAATATTGCCGCTTGATAATAACTCTGCGCGTTGTTTATTGTATTTTTCAAGGTTTGTAGGTCTTGCTATATTTATTTGTGACCCTTCCAAAACTTGAAACTTGTCGCCGTCATAAATACCGTAAGCAAGTATGTTGTTCCTTGTCGTGTGGAATATTTCGCGATTATCGCTATTCTGTTTGGCATCGTCCATCTTATATCCGAGAGTAGCCATTACGAATTGAATTTCGTCATAAACTTCTTCTATGTACGGAAGGTCATAGTCGTCGATTTCATATTTAGGGCTAACGGTATTTTCTACTTTATAACGCTTCGAATCGTGAGCTTTTATTATAGCGTACTCTTCAAGTCCGCTTATCATATCGAGAGAAAAAGTCTTATTATCGGCGAGAAACATGATAGCCTTATTCCAAAAATCCTTTGAACGATTATGGTCATCAAGGCGAGAAACCCCGTTTCGGGTTTGTCCGACGTAAATTTGAGCAATTTTATTCTCATCGTTTTCGTTAATTAAGTAATATATTCCCGGACGCATAATCCCGGAAATCTTTTTCGCTTCTGGTAGCAACGGGCGTGGAATAACATAGGTGGTTATCGTTGATAAATGGCGTCTGACAGAACGTATTCCGTCAGGTTGTCCGTTATAGTATATTGTTTCGAATTTCTTACTTATCGCCATATTGTATCTCCTTTACTCTCTAATCGTTATAATTTTAATATTTCCGTCAAAACTCGCCGTCGGGCAATTTTGGCGTTTCTTCCGTCAAAACTTTCATTTGACGAATTGCCGTTTTGTTAAGTTCTATAAGTCTATCTTGCTGACTTAATCCGCGCTCTATAAGATAAGCGTTAAGGTTTTCGAGATTAGAAAGGCATACGAGTTGCGATACTTCGGCGTAGTCGCGGATATTGCCTTTTTTATCGGGGTTTTTATCTCTCCATTCACGCGCGGTCATACCGAATAACGCGACGTTGAGAACGTCGGCTTCGTTGGCGTAGACGAGAGACGCTTGCTCTTTTGAAATTTCAAGCGGAATAACGATATTATCCTTAATAGCGTCGGTATGGATACGATAATTTATCTTCGCAAGTTCCCGTTTCACCGTCCAACCGAGTTGCTTTTGTTCGTCCGCTTTCAACCTTTGGAATTCTTTAATTATATATAGGTTGATTTCGGGCGAAATCCACGACGCAAACTGTAACGCAATATCCTTGTGCGCGTAAGTGCCGCCGTTATACTTCCCCGCCTTTGAAACGATACCGATAGCGTTTACGCCGTCTATCCATTTTTTCGGCGACATCGTAAAGTAATTATATCCCGCTTCGTTTTTAAACCGGTCGAATTCGACCACTTTAAAGTTCGGGTTATTTAATTTTTCCCACAAACCGATGAATTCTATCGTATCCTTACGCCTGAGCCAATTCTTTACCACGTCCGCAGGCGATTCTTGATTTTTATATCTTGCAATATCCGTCAAAGAAAAATAATCGTCTTTGTTAATATGTATTTCCTGTTCCAATACGGTAATTTCTTTGTTTTTCATTCGTTCGTACCTTTTATTAAGATTATATGTATACACTATAACATATTTTAGAGAAAAATCAAGAGCATACCGCTTTTGACAATTCTTATCTTTTCGTCATTTTGACGAGGGTTTCCACGTGCGAAGTATTCGGGAACATATCGTAAGGTTTTATATAGTTTATTTCGTAATCGCCGCCCGAAAGGAGAATTTTTAAGTCTCTCGTAAGGGTTGCGGGGTTACAGCTTATATAGTGAAGCGTAAAGGGTACGGCGAGAGAATTTATCGCGTTAAGGACTTTTTCGTCGCAACCTTTTCTCGGCGGGTCCAAGATTATGGAAATGTTAACGCTATTTATATTTTGGGTGTCCGAAAGTCGGGATATGAATATCGGAAGTTCTTTTGCGGCGTCGCCGTTTATATTAGTGATTTTGTCTGTAAGACCGTTTAGACGGGCGAGCTTATCGCCGTCGGCGGTGGCTTCCTTTACTATTTCTATATTCTTTACCGTACAGCCTTTTTTTGCGAGAACCGCCCCCAACGTGCCTACGCCCGCGTAAGCGTCTATTACTACCGAGCAGGCGGGAATATCGTCTATTATTTTCGTGTAGATTTTGTCGCGTATTTCGTCGTTGAGCTGTAAAAAGGAATATGGGTTAAGTTCGGTTTTTATACCGAGTACGTCGATAATGAAAGGAGAATATTTTATGGGGATTACGGTTTTACCCATAATTACGTTGGTCTTTTCGGGTTTTTTCGACTGGTACAAAGAGAAGTCGTCGAAAGTTTCGCCGAGTTTTTTAAGGAGATAATCGACGTGGCGGAGGGGCTGATTGTCCGTTACCACCGTGACGGAGATTTTTCCGTCGACGTATCTCGCCACGAGATGTTTAAGGTGACCTTTGCCCGTGCTTTCGTCGTAGACCGAGAGAGAAAACCTGTTGGCGTAGTCCAAAAACACGCCGATTAGTTTTTCCGCCCATTCGCCGTGCAGGAAACATTTCGTAATAGCGACCACTTTATGCGTGTTCTCGCGGTAGAAACCGAGCGTAACCCTTTTTTCCAACGCGACGTATCCGAACGGGAGCTGAATTTTGTTGCGGTAGGAGTAGGGGTGGGAACAGGGTTCGGTAGGTTCGGGAACGAAGTCTATCCCGGCGTTTTTACGGAGTAGCCTTATAAGGTTCTGCCGCTTTATTTCGGGCTGAACGGAATAATCTATATGTAAAAGGTTGCACCCGCCGCATTTTCCGAAACGGTTACAGGGAGGGGTTACGCGGTAAGGGGAGGGAACTAACACTTCCTTTAAGTCGGCGTAGGCTACGTTGCGTTTTGCGTGGCTTATTTTCGCGGTCACTTTTTCGCCTTTAAGACAATAAGGAATAAAGACTGTCGTATCGTTCGTCCGGGCTATTCCTTCGCCCTCCATTCCGTCGTCGATAATCTCTACCGTTATTATATCGTTTTGTTTAAGTTCAGGCATTTTTCAAGGTAATGGTACGCGGGTTTTCGTTTTTGGTGTTGTTCTCTACCTGAACGTTCTTTTCGGGGAGAAAACCGAAATCTCCGTCAAGGTCGACGTAAAGAACGATATCGCCGTGGCGGTTGGTTCTGTAAGTGGTGATACCGTAGTTAAACAGACGGTTCATCGTTTCGGGGTGCGGGTGGTGGTAAGCCTGCCCGTTGTCGCAGCTTATCACGGCGTATTCGGGTTTTATAAAATTAAGGAACTCTTCCGAAGTACAACTGTAAGAACCGTGGTGACCCACTTTAAGTACGTCCACGTCGAGAGAGGTTCCGCCCACCGTTTCCATAAAGAACTTTTCCGTCGGCACTTCCGCGTCGCCCGTGAACACGACTTTGCGTTGCCCGTAGGTAAGCACGCACATTATGGAAAGGATGTTGCGATTGTTTTGTTCCACCGCTTCTTCTTGAAAACGGGTATATCCCGAAGCGTAAATGTCCACGGAGTAATCGTCTCCCGTGACGGTGTACGTAGCCGGGTTCGCGCCGATGGCGTAGGCGTTCGCTCCCGGTTCTTCCGCCGCTTTCGTCATAAAGGTCTGATAGGTCTTCGTGGGAGTAGCGTAGGAATAATCGTTGTAATAAATATTCTTTACGTCGTATTTATCCAATACTTCGCTCGCCATATTGACGTGGTCGGCGTCGGGGTGGGTAATTATGAAGTAATCTATCGTGGTCGAAATGTTAAGGTTATGTTGAAGATAATTAAGATACTCTTCTTTCGTAGCCTTGCTCGCGTTGGTGCCGCTGCCGGCGTCGATAAGCATATTCTTTCCGTCGGGGAACATTATCGCTATCGCGTCGCCCTGACCTATGTCGATGAAGTGAACTTCGAGACAGTTTTCCGCGTCGAACTCCGTCGGTAAAGTCACGTTACTTACGCCGCTTAATATAGAAGTATAATAAGTCCTGCCGCCGCCGTCAGTACCGCTTCCGCCCGTAGTATTCGAGTCGTCGTTACCCTTGCCGAAAATTATTTGCAGCTTGTCACCCATAATAAGGGATACCGCAAGAGCTATTACGAGTACCGCAACTAACAAAATAAGAACAAGTTCTCTCGATGTGAGTTTAGTGCTTTTAGCCTTTGAAGAGCCGCCTTTTTTAGCCATAAATTTACCTCCCGACCGTTCGTCGCTTGATTTTCGGTCCGTTTGAAACGCCGAAACGCCGCGTATATCGTCGCATATACAGTATATATTTTTTTTCTCGCGTACGCAACCTAATTTATCGAGCGTTCGGTGCTTTTTCGCCGAAAATAAAACGAAAGCAGAACGCGTCGTAAAACATTTCTCTATTGACAAACGCGTGCGGAAAGTATAATATATAATATATATTTTTGTTTACGCACACGCGTACGGGAGGAAACAGTGCTTAGAAAAAAACGGCTTACGCTTATTCTGGCAATTACGATAATAATAGCGGCTTTCTGTCTGACGGCTTGTTCTTTGGCGGGCAGAGTCACCGTAAAATTCGATTCCATGGGGGGACCGAGCGTTCCGTCCATGAGAGTTTCTTCCTCCGCTGCAGGCGAGCTCGAACTTCCCGCTCCCGTAAGAAAGGGCTACAATTTCGGCGGTTGGTTTTACGACGACGCGTGTTCGCAACCGGTGGACGCGACGGTTATTCCCAAAGAAGACGTCACGTTCTACGCAAGATGGATTAAGCAGACGGTTCAGGTAGGATTTGCGGCGGAAGGTTTTGCTACGAAGTACGTTTACGTACCCTACGGCGACGACCTTACGGCGGAGATGATGCCGGAAGTTCCCGAAAAGGCGGGGTATACCGGCAAGTGGAACGTAAGCGTGGTAAAAAACGTGACCGAAAAGACCACGATAAAGGCTATCTACACGCCTAAG
>CACXFJ010000131.1 GCA_902766965.1 uncultured Eubacteriales bacterium
CGAAGCGCAACGCTACTATCACATTCTTTGGGAAGTAATCGACAGAGTTCCTATCGGAATAAATATAGATTTTGCCGTTCCTTTCCGCAGAATGATAGCGAAAAAACTCTTCAAACGCTGCGGAAAAGGTTTTATCGCCAACGAAGGTTGCCGTTTCAACTACGGACATCTTATCGAAGTCGGCGACAACGTGACCTGGAACCATTGCTGCTATATCGACAGTAAAGGCGGCGTGACTTTCAAAGACTATTCTATGATTACCGAATACTGCAAGATATTCTCTCACGGACACTCCGAAAGCGACCACATGGCTCGCATTTACAAACCCGTCGTAATCGGCGAATACGCAAAAATTTATACCGCAAGCACAATTCTCCCCGGCGTAACGGTCGGCAAAGGCGGAATAGCCGCTACCGGCAGTATCGTAACGAAAGATATACCCGACTTTACGGTAGTAGCGGGTATCCCCGCAAAAATAATGAGAGAACGCCGCACCGACGGAAAAAGTCCCGAGGAATTTAATCACTACACTATGAAGAATAAACTCTATCAGGACGGCGACGACTAAACCGTTCTCTCCTTATATTTTAATTTTTGCATGAAAAACGCTCCGATTACTCGGAGCGTTAATTTTTTATTCGTCGACTGACGGTTACTTATTTTCGTCGTCGGTTTCGTTTTCGACAATTTCTTCGGTAAACTCGGCAAATTCGGTTTCGTCCGAGGCGGAAACGGCGGATGCCACGGGTTGCGTAGTCACCTTAAAGCAAAGTTCGGTTTGCAATTTTTCCATTTCTGCGCGTTCTTCGTCGGTAAGTTCGTCCAAAGTGCCGTTGTGCATATGGTCGAGATAATACTTGACTCTTTTAAGTTTCTTCGAAGTCACTTTGTACTGGAAGGAAGCGAACAAGGCTACGGAGATAAGTATCGCGATAGCTATACCCATAAGCAAACGAATGGTAAGCAAAACTTTCGCCACGTTGTCTGCGGCGGCGCTCACCTCAGCTGCGGACATTAGTTTTGCATCTTTCATTTGCGTTAATTCGTGACTTATTGCTTCTGCATTATTTTTTATTGCGTCACCTATTTGAAGAGATGTTATCGCATTAAACGCATCTTCAGTATGATTATGCTCGTTTATTTCTTGATAAGCCTTAAATACATTAATATATTGATCATATCCAACACCTGATAATATCCAACCTATAACGCCTACGCCCAAAGCTCCGCTGACTTTTCTTACGAGAGTCATTATACCGGAATAGTTGCCGGTGGGGCGTTCTCCGGTGGCGAGTTCCACCACGTCGAGAGTATCGGGGAATACCATCCAAGGTACCATCTGCGCTCCGCCGAAGCCCAAGCCCATAATAAACGAAACTATCGGTATTATGATAGGCGGACACCATTGCGGGTCGAGTACGGCAAGCAAAATACCGCCGATTATGTAGAAAGGCAAACCTACGCGGAACGCAAACGCTTTACCTTTCTTGTCTATAAGAACTCTTACGAGCGGGAAAGCGCAAACCGCCGCTACCATCAAAGGAGCCACTATGAACATGGAACCGAACTGCATTTGCATAAATCCGAGGTCCATAACGACGCCTTTCCAAACGTGATCAGCATAGAAAGCAGCCAAAGCAGAAAGCATATCCATACAAGTAAACGCCGAAACGTACATTATTATATGCCAACGATAGGATTTGTTTTTGAAAGGCTTAATATATCCTTTGAAGAATTCCTTAATATCAAATTTCTTTTTCGGACCGGTTTCGATAATACGTTCTTTCGTGAAAAGACCCGTACAGATAAGCCCGCCGCCGAAAAGCGTGCCGAATACCGCTACCATAATAAGCCAAAACGCCGTAGATGAAATCTTTTTCTCTTCTAGCTGTCCGAGCAAAAGAAGCGGCACTACGTAAGCAAGACCTGCAGCAACCGCGCTGAAAACGAGCTTGACGGTGTTCGCACTGTTTCGCTCTTCAAACGAAGGAGAAATATCGCTCGCCATCGACGTATACGGTACCTGCGTAATCGTGGAGCAAGTATTCCATATCATATAGAATATGAGTACGTATGCGACCATACCCGCCTGCGACGTGATGCCCCATTCTCTTATCGGAGCGAACAATAATAATAACGCTATTATAAGTAAAAATCCTCCGACAAACATATAAGGTTTGCGACGACCGTACTTACTTCTCGTATTGTCGGTAATGTGTCCCATAACGGGATCGGTAATTGCGTCCCAAATTTTAGAAATCATCATTACGGTAGACGCACTTGCAGCTGCAATGGTCAAATGGTCGGTCATGTATTTGAGCATGACGCAACTCATAAGAGCCACGCCGCCTCCGTCCATGAGTGCGCCCATACCGTAAAAGATTTTTTCTTTCAACGGAACCCTTTCATTTTCGGGAATCTGTTGTTTTGCA
>CACXFJ010000132.1 GCA_902766965.1 uncultured Eubacteriales bacterium
AGTAGTCACTCCGTCCGACCACTCGACAAATTTAGCTCCGAGTCCGGGCGTGGCAATAACCGTCGACGCGTCGCCACCTTTATTTACATATTGATAATAATAACCGCTTACCCTACCGGGTCCCTCCGCTTCATAAGACGCGGTAACTATATCCCCGGCTAATTCTCCATCTGAATTCGCTCCGGTAAGATAAAATTTAGCGACATTTGTTTCTACGTATTTTCCGTAATAGTGCATCAACGAAGGTTTTGTTGCCGTCGTAAACTGAAAGGCTATATCGCCGCTTTTCCGGTCGCAAACGTATTTCCCGTTACTTACGACATCGGCAAGTTCCCTCGAAGACGAATCATAGCCGTAAGTCCTGCAAATTATTTTTCCGTTAAGAAAAAATTCGTATTGCATATCGTATATTAAAAGATTTCCGTTTCGTATCTCTTCTCTCAACGTATAAGTACCGGCAATGTTAATAAATTCGTACTCATCGGATTGGTCGGAGCTTGCGTTTTCCGTGCAACCGAAAAGCACCGCCGTTAAAATTAGTGTTAAAACAACTAAATAAAATACTCTTTTCGACATGTTCCACCTTTTATTCTGATTTTTTCTTTATTTTTATGGTAGTATAGAATTTTCTATATGTCAAGCACAAGTATAGAAAATGCTATACCATATTCAATATGACCGACTATGATTTCAAGGATATTCTTTTAGATTTTATGATACAAAAAGGGCTTACTCAAACCGCATTTGCAAATATTGTAGATATAAAACAAAGTCAAGTAAGCGAATGGTTAAAAGGCAAAGCAAAGCCGGGTTACGACATGCTTAAAAAAATAGCAAGTTCTTTTAATATTTCCGCCGATTATTTTTTAGGGCTGAAAGATTCGTACAAGTAATTTTTTTTGTTTGTAGACACATAAAAACGCCCGTCTTGACGACGGGCGAAACTGTTTTAATTAAATTCGTCGGATACTAACCTATTATCGTACCCATTTTTTCTCCGCCGACGACTCTTACGATGCTTTCTTTTTCGGAAAGACCGAAGGCAATTACGGGGATATTGTTTTCCATACAGAGAGTAACGGCGGAAGTGTCCATAGCCGTCAAACCTTGTTTTATAAAATCGATATAGGATATTTTGTCGTATTTTTTAGCGTTTTTGTTGATTTTCGGGTCGCTGTCGTAGATACCGTCTACGTTTTTCGCTAACAGCAATACGTCCGCTCCTATTTCGGCGGCTCTGAGAGCGGCTCCCGTGTCGGTAGAAAAGTACGGATTACCCGTGCCGCAGGCAAAAATTACGACGTAACCTTCTTCGAGATACTTTACGGCGTTCTGCTGATTAAAAGGTTCTCCTACGGAAGTAATTCCGAGCGCGGTCAAAAGTTTCGCTTTTATACCCGCGTGAATTAACGAATCCTGCATTCCGAGCGAATTTATCGCGGTGGCGAGCATACCCATATAGTCCGCCGTACTGCGATTCATATCGCGACCTTGTCTGCCGCGCCAAAAATTGCCGCCGCCTATCACGATGCCTACCTGCACTCCGCTTTCCACTACCTTTTTTATCTGTTCGACTACTTTCCCTACTTTGTCGAAGTCTATACCGTTGCCGTTGGCGCAAGCCAAAGCTTCGCCCGATAATTTAATTAAAGCTCTCTTGTACATGTCCTCTCCGTTGATTTTCGTAAAAAGGTTATAAAAAAGCCGCTCGAAAAGGAACGGCTTTTTTAATCGTTAATTATTGTTGTTGGCTTTCATTGCCGCGACCTGCGCGTTGATTTCTTCGGCGAAATTATCGACTTTCTTTTCGAGTCCTTCGCCCATTTCGTATCTTACGAAACGACGAATGGTGATTTTTTCTCCGATAGAGCTGATGGTTTCGTTAAGAAGCTGAGTGATGGTCTTGGACGGGTCTTTAACGAAGTCCTGTTCCATAAGGCAAACTTCCTTATAATACTTATTAACTCTTCCTTCAACCATCTTTTCGATGATAGCCAAGGGCTTCGGCTTGTCTTCGTTAAGAGCCTGCGCTTTAAGAATTTCTTTTTCGTGTTCCACTTCCGCCGCGGGAACTTCTTCCTTATTGACGTAGGAAGGTTTAGCCGCAGCTATCTGTAAAGCTACGTCGTGAACGAAATTCTTGAACTGTTCTCCGCGAGCGACGAAGTCGGTTTCGCAGTTTACTTCCACAAGCACGCCTACTTTTCCGCCGAGATGGATGTAGCTGTCTACTATTCCTTCGCTGGCTATTCTGCTCTGCTTTTTAGCCGCGGTGGCGATTCCTTTTTCTCTCAAATATTCGATAGCCTTGTCCATATCACCGTCGGTAGCGGTGAGAGCTTTTTTGCAATCCATCATACCTACTCCGGTACGAGCGCGCAAATCCATTACGTCTTTACTGGTAAATGCCATAAGTCCTCCAATAATAATTTAATTATGCGTTTTCGGTAGCGTCAGCTACGTTTTCTTCCTTAACTTCTTCGCCTTCTGCTTCTACGGCTGCTTTTTCCTGCTTGCCTTCTTTAGCTTCGATTACGGCGTCGGCTATTACGCTCGCGATAAGTTTGATTGCTCTTATAGCGTCGTCGTTGCCGGGGATGGGATAATCGACTTCTTCGGGATCGCAGTTGGTGTCGACGAGACCTACGATAGGAATACCGAGAGATCTTGCTTCCTTGACGGCAAGGTGTTCTACTTTAAGGTCCACTACGAACAAAGCGCCGGGAAGTTCGCGCATGTTTTTGATACCGCCGAGGTTGGTTTCCAAAACGTCGCGTTCCGCTTTGAGCTTAATAACTTCTTTCTTGGGGAGCAAATCGAATTCTCCGATTATT
Organism: uncultured Eubacteriales bacterium; assembly: GCA_902766965.1. Lineage (GTDB taxonomy): Bacteria > Bacillota > Clostridia > Christensenellales > DTU072 > CAG-1782. The sequence goes on from CACXFJ010000132.1 coordinate 2,835, forward strand.
TCCATCTGATTAAGTTTGTTAAGTTTGTCGATTCTGGTACGAATGGTAGAGAAATTGGTCAAAGTACCGCCGAGCCAACGCTGGTTCATGTAAAACATTCCGCAACGGGTAGCTTCCTGTTCGATAGCTTCTTTAGCCTGTTTCTTCTTGCCTACGAAAAGAACGCTCTTTCCGCTCGCTACGACGTCGCGAATGAATGCGTAAGCTTTTTCGGTAGCTTCGACAGTCTGTTCGAGATTGATGATATGCACGTCGTTACGCGCGTCGAAGATGTACTTCTTCATTTTCGGGTTCCATTTCTTGGTCTGGTGACCGAAATGTACGCCGGCTTCCAAAAGTTGTTTCATTGAAATTACTGACATAGTAAAAAACCTCCTTGTTTATATCTCCCCGACCATCAACGAAGGTGACAATCCTTTCGGACAACAATCCCTTCTCCGTTATCGGTTCGTAATTTCTTTAATATATTACCATATATATAGCGTTTTTGCAAACACTTTTTCACGGTAAAATCAAATTTTTGCCCGACCTGTCGAATGAAAATCGTTCGGCAGGTCGAAAATCGCTCCTACTCTTCTTCTTCGATGGCGTCGTTAAGCTCTTCGATAAGTTCATCTATAAGCGTATCGTCTTCTACGGGAAGGAAAATTTCTTCTCCGTCTTCGTCTTCGGCTACTTCGTAGATGATGACTTCGTCGTCTTCGAACTCTTCGTCGGGCTGAACCGGTTGCAGATAAACGTACCATTTGCCTTTATGGTCGAGTTCCGCCATGCAATATAAATCTTCTTGAGAACCGTCGTCGTAAGTCAAAGTGACTATTTCGTCGTTTTCGTCTATGGTTATTTGTCTTTCTTTTTCCATAATTTACTCCTGAATTGTCGTTTATTTATTTATTCTGTCCAGATAACTCTGTAAAATAATCGTTGCCGCCACTTTATCGACGACGTTTTTACGTTTTTCTCTCCTGACTCCGCTTTCGATAAGCATTTTTTGCGCGCTTACCGTACTTAATCTTTCGTCTTGAAAAACGATTTTTATATCGGTATAATGAGATAATTTTTCCGCAAAATCTCTTATCTCGGCTACTTTTTCTCCTTCCGTTCCGTCCATATTGAGAGGAAGTCCCAAAACCAACGCGTCGCAACCTTTGTTTTTCGCCAAATCGGCAAGGTACGCCAAATCTTTTTGTTCGTCTTTCGTCCTCGTATAAGTTTCGTATCCGCCGGCTATTATTCCCATAGGATCGCTCGTCGCTATTCCTATTCTTACGGTGCCGATATCCAAAGCCATTTTACGCACGGTTTTATGCCTCCGCCCTTTCAAAATATTCGTCTATATTGTCGTATAACTTCTTGCCGGTAACGAACGCAAACAAGCCGTTTACGACTATCGAAACCGCGAAAAATATGACGTACAGTACCGTATCGGATAATTTACCGCCGCTTATAGACGCAAAAACTATACCTATTATAAGATAAATGAACGAAACCGACAAGTCTATGAGCATAGGTTTTATCATTTTCTTATTGTTGTTCGTCAATTCGTTTATGTTGTCGAACTTAAACACGGGTTTTTTAATATCGTTATAAAGTCCGATAAAAGAGGACGCTACGCCGTTCAATAAAAACACGACGAGAAGGCACAGTCCTACGAGCGGATTATGAAATTTGCTTACGGCGACGTAACTTATCGCCCCGACTATCGATATTATTGCGGTGCCGATATTCGCCGCGAGGACTTTTGCCGTAAGTACGTCTTTCGGTCTTATCGGCATTGATTTTAACAGACAAATATTTTGCCCTTCTATCGAAAAGCCCGCCAAAGAGTACATATTGGAAGAACACAAAAATATCGAAACGAAATAGCTTACGAAACCGACTAAAAACAGTTCCGTCCCTATCGTCACGGCTTTGCCCTCTTCGGTAAAATCGAAGTTGCCGCTTTTCGACATTATCACGCAGAACACGGGAACGACGACAACGCCTATAATAAGCCCTATAAACAGTTGCGTATTGCCGAAAAGACATTTGATTTCCTTTTTAATAAAGGTTTTGAAAAATGAGGTTTTCGCATAGTTCGCCGTCTTTTTAGACTGTTTCTTTGAAAAGCTCCTGCCGTTGCCTTCCACCGTGACGTACAGTCCTTTACGATAAAAAGCCGCGCTCACGAGGATACCCAACGCAAGAGCTCCGATAATTTCGAGAATATACAAAAAGAAATTCAACGCGGCTTTCTCTCCGCACAATGCGGTCACCAAATTATAATTGTATATTCCTATTTTTGAAACGCCTGCGAAAATTGCGATAACGTTCCCGTCTGTTTTGCCGGCGTCGCCGCTATATGCACCGAACACGAAGGTAAGATATATCGCAGCAACGACTAAACTCAATACGCTGCTGACTATCGCCTTCCCCGCTTCTCTGTTTTTGAAAAACGACACAAAATACATAAGCGGTATCGAAATTATACTTATCGCGAGTATCGGAATTATCGGTATAAGAAAAGTCGAAATCACGCCTATTATATAGTAACCGACACCGAGCGAAGCGGCGGTTACGCTACGAAAGACCACTCCGAACGTAATCAATAACGGCAAATACATGATTGCGCAAATCAAAAGCTGACTCAAGTAAGCCAAACTTAATTTAACCGCAAAAATCACGCTCGATTTAATCGGTAATGACATAAGCGTACGATTGTCTTTGCCGAAATACATATAGTTAAGCGTGGATATACTTCCGATAAAAAGCACGACTATTTGCGTCACGGTACAAAATGCGTAAATACATTCCTTAATCATGCCGTTAGATATAAAATACCGCGACAATTGACTTGCCGTCACCACGACGTAAAAGAGAATAAACGCGCAAAGCAACGCCATAAGCAATACGCCGAAAAACTTTTTGGCTTTCGTTTTGCCGTTATTTTCCCCTGCGGTTTCGTCGAAATCGACGTTCTTGCTTTCCTTATCCCTTTTCCCGAAAAACCTGCCGTTAAAAACGTCGAATGAATTTTTCATACACGTTCTTAACAGCGTAAAATAAGTCTTGACGTCGGACATTATTCCTTTACCCCCGTGAGCGTGAGGAACAGTTGTTCCAGACTTAAATCGCTACGTTTTTCCTGCAACTCTTTAATATCGCAGACGGTAACAAGTTTGCCTTTGTCCAAAATCGCTACTTTGGAACATATTTTTTCCACTACGTCCAAAACGTGC
>CACXFJ010000133.1 GCA_902766965.1 uncultured Eubacteriales bacterium
CGGCGAAACTTATTTCCGAATTAGCCGCCCCGCCCGATACCGTGCTTATTCTCGGCGCGGGAGATATAATAAACCTTTGCGAAGTGATAAAATCTGAATAAATCGCATAAAAAGAACCTGTTTTTCAAGGTTCTTTTTACAGTTCGATGATGCTTGCGAAATAGTGTTCGGGGTTTTCGGTGAGTTCTTTGAAAAACTCTTCCGCCTCTTCCGCTTCGACTTTCTTTTCGATAAAGCCGTCGAGATTAAGTATCTTTTGGGCTATTATGTTTATCGCCGAGTTGAATTCGCTCGCGCCGTTGGACACGCCCTTTACTTTAAGTTGTTTTTTGCTGATATAGCTTACGTCGGCGTCAAGGCTCTTTACCGCGTACGGTTCGCAGATAATCGTACAGTCGCCGCCGTTTCTCGCGAGTTTGAAAAGGTACGCGCCCGTCACCGAAGCCATATCTTCTATTACGGTATGCTCGCACATTCTGCCGCCCGTTATTTCGAATATCCTTTCGTAAGGGACTTCGTTGGTGGCGTTGACGGTGTAGTAAATTCCGTCTTGTTTTGCTTTTGCGAGGCGGAACTCGTTATTGTCGATTACTATCGGAATAAGCTGAAAATACAAGGCAAGTTGCGCTATGATGTTGCCGACCACTCCGCCGCCGATAATCGCGATATAATCGCCTTTTTCCACACGGAAACTGTTTATTGCCGACATGGCTATGGCTATTCTTTCGGCGAAAATGGCGTCTTCTTCTTCCACGTCTTCCGGGAAAGGAACGAACTCGTCTATATCGAGATACACGAAGTCTTTCATAAATCCTTCGAGATTTATTCCCCTCGTCTTTACCGTCGCGGGTAAGTCGAGTCTGTCGCTCGGTTCGGTGACGTAAGGATTAAGAATTACCTTTGTGCCTCTTTTCAATCCGTATTCCGCTCTGTCGTCGCTGATTACGCCGATAGCCACGCTGCCGGGGACGCAAGGATATTCCTTTTTTACGCTGCCTGCGAATAAGTTGACGTCGGACAAAGTGGGCAAAAGATAAGTTACTTTGATTTTTATCTTATCGCTTACCTCCGGATCTACGTTTACTACGTCTATCGCCGACGCGCCGGTTACTTGATAAACTTTCATATTATCTCCTGTTTTATTTATTCGGATAAAAAGCCAAGTCGTCTATTGTCGTAGCAGACGGCAAAGTAACGTTGCTTTTGTCAAGTTTGTAACAATAAGCGAACGTATAGGCTTCGATTACCTTTATTTTTGCGTTTTCGTTTATATATACGGAAGTTAATCCGCTGTTCGCGAAGGAATATTCCCCCGCTCTTTCGAAACTTGCGTTATTTATTCTCACCGAATTAAGCGAAGCGCAACCGTAGAAAGCGTACGCGCCTATCTCTTTAAGGTCGCTCGTAACGTTGGTGGAAAACTCGGTCAAAGCCGACTCGTAAAACGCTCTTTTCTCTATGCTCGTCACGCCGTCCGGCAAGGATATACTCCTTAGAGAGGAACAGGAACGGAACGCGTCTTCCCCTATTGAACGTAACTTGCTGCCCGCTTCGAACGTTACCGTGGTAAGAACGCTGTTTCTGAACGCCTTGTTTTCTATTCTTTCCACGCTGAAAGGTACTATTATTTCCTTAACGGAAACGTTGTTTCCGAGTACGTTTTCTCCTATCGCGGTCACGGTATAGCGTACCGATTCGGTCTTTCCGTCGCTTAAAACTTCTTCTCTATATGTATATGACGGGAAGAATACTACCGTTCCGTCGAAACTTCCTATCGAAGTTATCGTTGCGGTACGGGTATCCTCGTCGTAAGTAAACGTAGCTTCCGCTAAGGCGGTGGGGGCGGAAAAGAGCCTGCCCGCAAGTTTTTCTTTAACGGTTTCGCTTATTTTTCCGTAAGAAGTTTCCTCCGCGAAAATTTTACATTCGCCGATATTTTCCGCTGCGAGACCGTCTAATATTTCGGATACGTTGTTTTCGGCGTAAACCATAATCTGTCTTAACGCTACGCATCCCTCTAAAGAACCTGCCGTTACGACAGCGGCGGCAGTGGATAAATCAATCGTTCTTATCGCGTTCCCGCAATCGGAATAGTCGGAGACCGAACCGCCCGTCAAGGTGATTTCGTCGGCGGATAAGCAACCGTAATAGGCTCTTGCTCCGAGCGAAACGAGTTTTTTCGCTTTTATTCCGTATATCGACGAGCAATTATAGAAGGCTTCTTCCCCTATTGCGGTAAGGGAATCGAACTTGGCGTCGCTTAAAACGACGTTGCGGCAACCGCTGAAAGCTCTCGCCCCTATTTTGCCGATTTTCGCAGGGATTATTACCGATCTTAACGCGTCGCAACCGTAGAACGTCTCTTCACCTATAGTCGCAAGTCCGCTCGGTAAAGAAGAGATTTCTTCCAAAGAAGCACACCCGTAGAACACTCCTTTCCACTCCGTATCGGTAATCGAGGACGGGAAGTAGCAGGAACGCAACTTCAAGTCGTTTTTGAAAAGGTATTCCCCTATCGTCGTTAAAACCGAACCGCTTTCGAATATGCAGGTCATAAGCGAACTACATTCGGCGAAAGCGTGGTTTCCTATACTTTCGACGGTGGACGGAACCGATATTCTCGTGACGGAACCGCACCCGTAGAAGGCTTCGTTCCCTATTGCGGTCGCGTCGGCTATCGTAAGGTTTTCAAGGGAAGTTATCCCGTAAAACTGTCTGTCGCAAATATCGCCGTAGACGGTAATTTTCGCAAGCGTAGCAGGAACGTTGCCGCCGAACAAAACGGAGGTTTCTATCGGATTTCTTATAGTAAGTTCGGTAATGGTCGTATTTCCGAAAACGTTATTTATAATAGCGTTGCCGTCGGCGTCGACGTATTCCACGCTCGACGGTATATCCGCGTTTTTCAGTCCGCCGTTAAAGAACGCCTTTTCGCTTATCGTTTTCAGACCGTCGTTAAAGGTGACGTAGGCTAAATTCTTGCTGTTCATAAAGGCTTCTTTCCCTATATGACGAAGCCCGGCGGGGAATGTTACTTTATGCCCTGCCGCCGAAAAACCTATCCCTTTGAACGCGCAGTCGTCTATATACAGTTCGTTTTTTCCGTCGATAAAGGTAAGACTTACTATTTCTCTGTCGGTTTCCGCTCCGAAAGCGTATTTCCCTATAAACGTAACGGAAGAAGGAATTTCTATTTCGGTAATTCCGCAAGCGGAGAAAGCGTACGGGAAAATTGCCGAAAGTCGGGAGTTTTCGCCGATTTTTATCGTTTTTAGGCTGTTCCCGAAAGTTCCTACGTAAGTAGCGGAGGCGTTGCCGCTCGTAATATCTTCTACTTTTTCGTCGTTATATCCTATATATTCCACGCTCGACGGCAAAGTTACTTTTTCCGCGCCGCAGTTAAGGAAAGCTCCGTCTCTGACGGAAGTAATTCCTTCGCCGATAACGAGATTTTTCACAAAACCGAGATTAGCGTACAAATCGGAAGGTATTTCGGTGCTTTCGCCGGCTATTAACGTAAGAGCGGTTATTTCCGCGGGATACGCCACGGGCGTTACGTCGTCGCCGAACAGAACTTCCGTCGACACGCCTGCTCCTATCGTAAGAGCAGAAAGGCGGCTTTTTCCGTAAAGAATAGCTCCGTGGTAAGTGGAAACTTCGCCCGCGACTTCGTTATATCCCACGTTCGTTTTCGGACTTAAATTGAATTCTTCGAGAGCGGTACATTCCGCGAAAGCCATTTCGTAAATTCTGAACACGTTGTCGGGGACGGTGACGGAAACTATTTTCTCGTTGCCGTAAAAAGCGTAAGGAGCGATTACGGTAACTTTATTGAAATCGTCTGCGGTAAGAACGGTCTTTCCGAGGGAATTGAGGTACTTTTCGGGAATTCCCAACGCTACTCCGCCCAAAATCACTACGCCCCGATATTCTTCATACCACGCCGTACCCTTAAAAGAATCTTTCCCGACGTATTCGAGAGCGGCGTTGTCGCCGACGGATACTTCTTTAAGGCTACCTAATCCGCCGAAAGCTTCTTCCCCTATTTTCACGAGAGAAACGGGCAAGACGATTTTTTTCATATCGTTTCTGCCTGCGAAGGCGTAACTCTTTATTTCGGTGACGGTGTTGGAGAAGTTAACGGTAAATTCGGAAGAAGTCGGAACTACCGACAGTCCGAAAGCTCTTTCACCCACCGTTTTTATTCCCTTGCCGACCGTCGCGGTCTTGACCGACGAAAAGTCGTAAAGAAACTCGTCCGCTATTATACCGTATCCCGTATCGGAAGAAGCGCCGCTTATCGCGACGACGGAATGTAACGACTGCGGAACGTAAACCGTCTTACCGCCTGCGTTTACTTCGTAAAAATACGCTTTTTGTTCCGTTCCGAACAGGTTTGCCGGCAAGACGTAGGACGGAACGGACAGCGACGCAAGGCTCCTGCACCCGGCGAAACACTCGCCGCCCAAACTTTCAATGTTTTCCGAATCGAATTTCAATAAAGAGCCGCACCCGAAAAATCCTCTTTCGCCTACGGAGACCACGGCGTTGCCGTTCGGGAAACTTATATCGGCTTTTTCGCATCCCTCAAACGCACTTATTCCTATTTCGACTACCTTGTCGGACAAAGCTACGGAAGTAAGAGCGGAGTTGTTAAAAAAGGTTCTTTCCGCTATTGTCGTAACGGCGGAATTCTCCAATCCGACGTATTCGGTAACGCCGACGCAGCCGTAAAAACCTTCCGCTCCTATGCCCTCGGTAAGGAAAGAAAAGGAATATTTCGTCAAACTTTCACACCCGTAAAAAGCTCTGTCGCCGATAAACTTTACGAAATTGCCGTCGGCAAAGGATATTTCCTCGAGAGAGGAACAATTTTCAAAGGCGCCCCCTTCGATAATCTCTACAGTGGAGGGCAGAACGATTTTTTTAAGATTTACGTTGTCTTTGAATGCGTTTTCGCTCACGGCGGTGACCAAGGTATATCCGCCCTCGTCCAAATATCTGAACGGAACGGTTATGTCGGTTTTATCTCCGTCGTAACCTACTACCTTACCGTCGGCAAAGGTAAAACCGTCGTCGCCGTAGTCGCTGAACCATCTGCAATATATTTCGGTATTTTCGGAAAAACCATACGGGAAAGTAATTCTTTCGGTGAAATTTTCGTTTAAGTACCAACCGCCGAAACTGTAACCGTCTTTTGAGCCGCAGTCCACGGAGAAAATCTTTTCGCCTATTTCGCATTCGATAGAGTTTTTGCCGCTTTCGCCGCCCGCTAACGTTACCGTCACGAAATAATCGGCGTAGAGATTAACGCTTTCCGTCACGGAATTAAAGTCGAAAGTCTTTTTCACTCCGTCGACGTCGGTCACCCACCTGCCGCTCAGTTTCTTTCCTTCATATTCGGGAACGGACGGAATATCGGTAAGCGAACTTCCCGCTTTCATCGTCCTCGTATAAATATGTCTGTCGCCGTCAAAAAATTTTAATTCGACCGGCGTTTCTACATATATAGCTTCTACCGTTACGCTACGATTTATTTCGGTAAAGTCGGCTATGCTCCACTTTCCCGTGTATCCCGCCTTTTCGGGAACGGCGGGAATATCCGTAAGGTGCGAATTGCGTCTTACTTTAACTTTTTTCACCTCGACGCCGTCGGCTACGAACGTCACGGTGTAATGCGCTTCGGTGTAGATTGCGAAAACTTTCATATCGCTCGTAACTTCGTCGAAATTCTTTTCGCTCCATTCCCCTACGAAGTTTTCCTTGTAAGGCACTTCGGGAACGTCCTCTATATATCCGCCGTCCGCTACGATTACGGAATCGTACAACTTTCCGTCGACGTAGAACTCCACCGTGTGAGAATTCTTATTGCCGCACGCAGTGGCAATACACGCCGTTAGTATAAGTAATACCGATATGAGAACGGGTAAAACCTTTTTTAGCTTCATTTTTACGACTCCGAATATTGATATATAGTATTATATACTAAATAAATTATATTGACAAGTAGGAGCTGCCTTTATATTGCGAATTTCCGAGGCAAGCTCGGAACAGTCGATAAAAGTTAAAGGCAGAATAGGATAGTAGTTCTATTCCGTTTTTTGTATTCGATTAGCCTTTTTACTTTCTTTTCGGTGTGAAAAGAAAGTAGCAAAGAAAC
>CACXFJ010000134.1 GCA_902766965.1 uncultured Eubacteriales bacterium
CTTTGTTACTTTCTTTTCACACCGAAAAGAAAGTAAGTAACTACTTCTTGTAAATAAAAAAAGGATAGAACGTAATATCCTATCCTCTCTTTATCTTTTATCGACTGTTCCGAGCTTGCCTCGGAAATTCGCTCACGGCGGAGCCGTGAAATTCGCTACCGCAACGCGGTAAACTCGTTCGGCGTAAGCCGAAATTCGTATACAAAAAAGCGTTCCTCTCGGAACGCCCTTTTTTGTTTTTTCGTTACGCTTTGGTATATTCGCTGTTGGTGCACTTGGGGCAGGGCGGCAACTTGTCGCTCGCGTCAAGAGTTACGCAGGTGTGGCAATTGGTGCAGCAATATTTGCCGCGTCCGGGTTTTTCGCCGGTCTTTACGATTTCTTTCTTCATAATTTCCTCCTTGAAATTTTGTTTCTAATTCTATTTTGCTCAGTTCGGGGTTGTTTATACCGCGGCTTACAGGTAAGTTTTTCTAAATGGCGTTTTCGGGTTTTCGTATAACTATCTCGCCGTCGCGGACTTTATAGTAGCTGTCCTTTATCTTTTCGCTTTTTATAAGGCGGTCGCCTGAGTAGTACTCGCGGTAAGCGCGACTGTACACGCCGTCGTAAGCCTTTTTTATTATCCGAGACTTTTCGCCCTCTTCCCACGTTATGTTTTCGTCGTTTTTTTCGACGTACTTTGACGGAACTATCTTAACGGTTTCGCTGCGGAGTTTTATTTTATACCGAGGCTTTCGCCCGTAAACGGTAATTTTTATTTGCTTTCCGTCGCATAAAGCGGAGATATACGCAGGGTAATCGGAGTCGTTATATAATATTAAGTCGCTTACGGAGCTGACCATTGCGTCGAGAGAGGGCGGAACGTAGGAAGTAGGTAAAGAGTGATTGCTCGACGCGGCAACGGCGTATCCCGCCGTCAACCAGGCATTGTACAGCGTCGTACTTACCTGACACACTCCGCCTCCTATCCCTTCGACGTATTCGCCGTTAAGAATAATTTTGGCGTTGCCAAACCCGTTTTCGACGGTTCTTTCCCCGACCGTAGCGTTAAAACCGAGCCAGCCGCGAGAGGGTATTTCCGACAAATTCAGCCTTTCGCAGGCTAATTCTATGTTCCTTTTTCTCCCGTCCGCGCTACGGGAATAATCGGTGCGGAACGTAGCCGCCGCGACGGTGTTCTTTTTCAGTTCTTCCACCGTCCTCACGGGGGATACCGCTTTTTTTTCGGCAATAACCGCGCCGCCGCAATCGAGAGAGATTATCACGTCGGAAAAGAGTTTTTTTCTGTCTATTTTCACTCCGTCCTTTCCGTCGATATACGAAAAACCGTCGGCGGAAAAAATAGCCGCCGGCTCTTGCGGAGCAAGATATTCCTTTTCGCAAACCTCTTCCAACTCTTCGTAAAATTCGCCGTCAAGGTATCTTAAAAAGCCTTTTTCGTCACCCGAAAACTCATTATTGCAGAATAAAGCGAAGCTCTTTTTATATTTAGATATCCGCATTACGTCCTTATTCAACGGTACGCGGCAGGTTAGTTTATGGACGTTTTCGCCCGCGACGATTTCCATCGGAACGGCGCGGCTTTTCGGAGCCGCCGCTCCGAAAATAATTGCGGCGAAACATAGTATCGCCGTCAATACGAAAACGAATATCCTTTTCTTCATGCGGATAGTATATTTCTTTATCGCGTTTTTATACTTGCCGTTGACTTTTGCTTATAAATGATTTATTATTATAATAATCTCTTTTAGATAGATATAAGAGAAACACAATGAAAGGAGAACACCGTTATGTTTAATACGCTCGTGGCAAGTTTCAAAGATTTTCTTTTGGATGAAGTTTCTTTGTCCGTAGTCACAATACAGAATTGGATGCTTATCGCAATGGCTATACTCGTAGTATTGCTTATCGCCGTAATTTTAAGCGCCGTCAAGAATTCCAAAAAGAATAAAGCCGCCGAGGAAGAAAAACTCCCCGCGGAAAACGAAGAAGAAAATAAAACGGAAAAGACCGAAGAAGCCGAACCCGAAAAGAATTCCGCTTCTGATTCGGACTTCGCCGACTTTAACGAAAATAAGGCGGAAACTCCCGCCGAAACGCAAACCGCCTCTTCGGAAGAAGTAAAAGAAAGCGCCGATACCGTCGAAAGTAAAGAAGACGCCGTCGCGCCGGTCGTTCCCGTTAAGGAAAAGAAGAAGAAAGCCGAACCCGTTAAGGAAGAAAAAACGGAAGAAGAACACGAGGTGACGAAAACGAGATTTGCCGGCAAGAGCGATTCCGTATTCGGAGCCGACTCCGCCGATAAAGTAACGTTCGACGAAAAGCCCGCGAAAACGGAAGCGAAAGAAGAAAAAGCGGAAGACCTTCCCGCTCCTTCGGAAGAAAACGACGTCGCCGCCACCGAAGAATCGGGCAAGACGGTACCGGGTAAATTCGAACTCTGCAACTCTTCTCTCGGCGGATTCCGCTATCACCTGCTCGCAAACAACGGTCAGCTCCTTTACGAGAGCAGAGATTACAAGACGATAGAAACCTGCCGCGACGCGATAGCAAAATTCGTAAATTCCGTCGAAAAAGGAACGTTTAGTATAAAAGCCGATAAATTCGGCAATTACAAATATTCGTTGAAGAGCGCGACGAGCAATAACGTAATCTACGTCGGCGAATCGTACACGACGAAAAAATCCTGCCTGAACAGCGTGGAAAGCGTGAAGCGTTTCGCTCCCGTATCCCCCGTCGTGGACGCCACGATACCCGATTTCGCCGCTACGGCTATGCCGTTTGAAATTCCCGCGGAAGCGGTGGAAGCCGTTAAAAACAAACAAGGCGCGATAGGAAAATGGGTAATAGACAACGTAGATACGGAAGACCCCGCGTCTCCGTTCGTATTCTTACTCTACGCCAACAACGGTCAGCTCCTTTACGAGAGCAGAGATTACAAGTCTTACGACAACTGCCGTAAGGGCGTGGACGCTTTCGTGTCCGCGGTAGAAAACGGATACTTTATAATAGACGACGACAAGTTCGGAAGATACAAGTTCTTCTTAAGGAGCAAAAAGACGGGTTCGCAAGCCGAGTACGTCGGACAAAACTACGACGACAAGTCCTCCTGCGAAAGCTCCGCCGTGAGCGTGTACAAATTCGCCTTGCTCACTCCCGTCAATCTCGACTAAGAGTACATAAAAATTTTCGGAGTATAAATTTATGGCAAAACTCATTCGTTTGGAAAACGGATTAAAGGTATTTTACGAAAAGCACGCAAAAAGCTCGGCTTTCGCGTTGGGCGTGTTCATCGGAGCGGGAAGTTTTTTCGAAAATAAGGAAAACAACGGTATTTCGCACTTTATAGAACACACCGTTTTTAAGGGTACGGAAACGAGAACCGCTTTCGATATTGCCGACGAAGCCGACAGTTGCGGCGTTATCATAAACGCTTACACGAGCCGAAACCTTACCGCTTTTTACACGATAGGGCTTGCCGAATACGCCGAAAAATGCGCGGATATTTTATCCGATATCCTTTTCCGCTCCACCTTTACCGAAGAAAATCTCGAAAAGGAAAAAGGCGTCGTTATCGAAGAAATCAAAATGTACGAAGACGACACGGAAGACGTATGTCTCGAAAACCTTATTAAGGCTCATTACGGCAACAAACCCGTGTCCTATTCCATTCTGGGCAGCAAAGAAAACGTTCGTTCGTTCACCCGCGAAGATATACTCGACTATATGAAAAGGTACTACCGCGCCGAAAACGCCTGCGTGTCCGTCGTCGGCAACATGTCGGAAGAAGAAGCGGTGAATTTAGTAAAAAAATATTTCGCATTCCCGACCTACGACGATAATCTCGTCCTGCCTAAACTGAAAACCGCCGCTCCGAAAGGGAAATACGTAAAAAAGATTAAACCTTTGGAACAGTCTGCGGTGGGTATTTCTTTCCCCGCTTATCCGTACAAGCACAAAAAGCGTTTTCTTCCGATGATAGTGTCGAATATCTTAGGCGGCGGAATGAGCAGCAGGCTTTTTCAGGAAGTCCGCGAAAAGAACGGTCTCGTGTACGAAATTTATTCCACCGTCAATCAGTACGACGCAAACGCCTTTTTCATAGTCTACTTCGGAACAACTCCGTCGCAAGTTTGCACGGCGGTGAAAAAAGTGTCGGAAACCCTTGATAAAGCCTTGAAAGAAGGTTTTTCCGAAGCGGAATTCAAAAAAGCCATGGCGCAGTTCAAGACGGCGATGGTGTTCGGCGGAGAAAGCGCGTCGGACGTGATGCGTACCGGCGGACGGAACGGTCTTATCGGCAAGCTCGTTACCCCCGAAAGCATATTGAAAGAAGTTTCTTCTTACACTCTCGAGGACGTGAACGCCGCCGTTAAGGACATAATTAAATTCGATAAAGCAAGTTTAAGTTACGTCGGGAAAAAACCCGATTGCGACTTATTGAAAGTTCTATTAGAGGACAGGATATGAAAGACTTTCTGAAAAAGAATAAAAAAGCGGTACTCGCAGGGGCGATAATAGTTATTTTTACGATATTACTTTGTATCCCCGCCACTTTGCGCGCCCTCGTGGGCGTGTTCGGGTACGCGGCGTATTTTTATCTCGTGGCGGCGTACGCTCTGTTCGTGATGAAGTGCAAGAATAAAAAACTTCCTCTCACGAAAAGTCGTCTTGCTCTGTACGTGGCCATGACCGTCCTTATCATTATGACTTTGCACGTCGGTCTGTGCGGAAAGGCTCTCGTAGAGTCGGGCGCGGGCGGTTATATCGGCGGCAGTTACGAAAAATTCACGGTGGGCGGAGTGCTGTTTTCTCTACTCAGTCTGCCGGTCGTTTTACTCTGTAAATTCATTGCGAGCGTCATTATCTACTTCGTCGCGACGGCTGTTTGCGGATTTTTCCTCATAATGCCGTTGGTGTTCGAAAACGCTCCCGTTGCGAAGAAAAAGCATAAAAAGGTCGTTTCCGACGAAGAAACCGTCACCGTTGCGACCCAAGAAAGCTCTCTTCCCGAAAAAGAAACCGTTTCTGTTAAGGAAAGCACCGAACCCGCTTCTTCTATTACTGTCAATTCCTCCCCCGTAGCGACGGAAGAACCCGAGCCGTACGTGGACAAAAATTCTCCCGAATACGCGAGAATGTTGCTTTTCGGAAACAGCACGGTAAAGAGAGAACCCGTAAGGAAACCCGTTCCGCAAAAACAGCCCGTCGAACAGCCGAAACTGTTCGCCGAGCCGCAAAAGCCGAATTTGTTTAATCAGCCGAAAGCGGATAATAAAAACGACAATCCCTATCGCATTATAGACGGAATGGACGCTATTTTGGTTCCGCCCGACGTCACGCCGTACACGAATTCCTACCTTAATACCGAAAGAGAAGAAGCCAAGCGTAAACTTTTCAGCAACACGGTGGAAAACGATTACGCCGCAAGACAGCAAAGGCTTAACGAAAAGACCACCGCGGAAGACATAAAGGAAACGATGAAAGTCAATCCTTACATACCGTCGGAAACGGTGTTCGAAACGGTTAAAACTCCCGTAGAAGAACCCGTAATTACGCCCGAACCAACGGCGGAAACTCCCGTAATAGAACAGCCCGTCAGCAAGGAATACGCAATAGACGAGAACGACGAAATAATAGACGTCCTTCCCACGATAAAGGATTCTCCCTTTGCCGAAGCGATACGCGCGGACAAGGGTGACGGCGCGCCGGTAAACGTGTTTACCTCGCAGCCGCAGGCGAAGCCTGCGACGGCGGCGTCTGCGCCCGCGCAGACTCGCGCGCCCGAACCGAAACCCGCCGCGTCCCCCGCAAAGGAAATAATCACCGAAAACGAAGAAATCGTCGAGCAAATAAAGGAAGAACCGAGAGACCCCAACGAAATCCGCATGCAGAAACTCGCCGCGCCGTACGTCGCGCCCCCCGTTTCTATCCTCGAAGACCACGTTTCGTCGGGATTTTCTCCCTACGTCGACAACTACGCCGAACTTAAAGACGTGTTTGAAAACAAGATTAAAAACTACGGTATCGACGCGAAACTCGTGGACGTAGTCAAAGGTCCCACCATTACGCTTTGCGTCCTCGACCTTGCCGAAAAATGTTCTATTAACACGGTAACGAAAGCGGAAAAGGATATAGAAAGGCTCCTCATGACTCCGCAGGGGCAGAAAATAAACATTCTGACAAAGCTCCCCGACAGCACCTATTTCGGAATAGAAGTGCCGAACAAGGTTAAGGGTATCGTTTCGTTCAAAGAAATTATGGCAAGTCCCGACTGGAACAACGCGAAAGGTAAACTTCTTTTAGGTTTAGGCAAAACGAACTCGGGCGATATAGTAATAGAAGACATCGCGAAAATGCCGCACGCTCTTATAGCCGGTAGCTCCGGCAGCGGTAAATCGGTATGTATAAACACTATCCTTGCGAGCCTTTTGTACCGCTATTCTCCCGACGAACTGAAACTTATCCTTATCGACCTTAAATACGTCGAAATGGCGAACTACGCCGACCTTCCTCACATGCTGTTCAGAAATCCTCTTAACGAAGTGTCGGAAGTCATTAACGCGCTTAACTGGTTAAGAACCGAAACGAACAGAAGATTTTTGGCGTTCAGAGATTTGAAGTGCCGTGACCTTGACGAATACAACGCGCAGGTGGAAGTATCCAAACGCTTACCGAGAATACTTATAATTATAGACGAAGCGAGCGAACTTATGACGCACCCGACCGGCAAAAAGGTCATGGAAGCCACGCTTTCCAGTCTTGCGAGAGTAGCGAGAGCGGCGGGCGTACATATGCTGTTCGCTACACAAACGCCGTCCAAGGACGTAATCACGAGCGAAATTCAGAACAACATGACCACGAAAATTGCTTTCGCCGTCAGCGACTACGTACAAAGTCAGGTTATTTTCAAATCGCCGGAAGCCGCCAAACTTCTCGGTCAGGGCGATATGATTATCAAAAAACCGAGCAATATGACGAGAGCACAGTGCGCCTTCGTATCCACTTCGGAAATAAATAAGATAGTCGATTTCGTAAAGGACCATAATAAGGTTGAATTCGACGACGAAGCGATAGAAAGGATTCTGCACGGCAGTAAAGAAGAAGCGCCGGCTTCCGCGGCTGTGGAAAACAAGGAAGTCAAATCGACTTCTTCTCTTCTCGAAAAGAAGAATTTCGACGACGACTCCAACTTTCAGGAGCTAGTAAAACAGTCGTTAAAAATCTTCGTCACCACGGGGAAAGTTTCCGCGACCTATATCCAAAGACGCTTTGCTAAAGGTTACAACACGATAGCCAACGTTATGGACTATCTGCAAGACAAAGGTTACGTCAGCGAACCGGTGAACAACAAGCGGTCTTTGCTCATAAGCAAGAGCGAGTTTTACGAACTCTACCCCGAATGTAAAGACGAAGACGAAATATAAAGGAAAAATACACGAATGAAAATAGGAATGATTTCTTTGGGTTGCGATAAAAACCGTGTGGACAGCGAAAAAATGCTCGCCCTTATCGCCGCCTCGGGATACGAAATAACCGACGATATAAAGGTAGCCGACGCGGTGATTATAAACACCTGCGCCTTTATCGAGAGCGCGAAAAAGGAAGCGATAGAAAATATCCTTTCTACCGCCGCATATAAAGCCGACTCTCTTAAATTCCTTATCGTTACCGGTTGTTTTGCGCAACGCTACGGCAAAGTAGCCGACTTCCCCGAAGTGGACCTTTTTCTCGACATTTCCGAAGAAAAGAATATCGTTTCGCACCTGAATAAATTGTTTAACGAAAAGCCGGCGACCACCTGCGCCGACGCGGGCAGAATAATAACCACTCCCGCTCACTACGCCTATCTTAAAATAGCCGACGGCTGCGACAACCGTTGCACTTACTGCGCTATTCCTTACATAAGAGGGAAATACCGCTCCGTTCCCGTGGAAGACCTCGTAAAAGAAGCGGAAAATTTACTTAAAGACGGGGTTAAAGAACTTATTCTCGTCGCGCAAGACACTACTAATTACGGCAAAGATTTATACGGAAAACCGTCTCTTACTAAACTTCTTCAAGAACTCGTAAAGCTCGACTTCTGGAAAATCCGTATCCTTTACGCCTACCCGGAGCTTATCGACGATAATCTTTTGGACTTCATCGCAAACAACGATAAAATCGCCCGTTATCTCGATATACCCTTGCAGCACGCCGACCCGCTCGTGCTTAAAAAAATGAACCGTAGGGGAAGTTCCGACCTGCCCGCACTCATTGCCCGCATAAGAGAAAAAGTCCCGGGAATTTCGATAAGAAGCACCTTTATTTGCGGTTTCCCGTACGAAACGGAGAAAGAACACGCGGAATTACTTTCATTTTTGAAAAACGGAGTGGATTTCGGCGGATTTTTCGCCTTTTCGCCCGAAGAGGACACTCCGGCATACGGTTGGAAAAACAGAGCTAATAAAAGAACCGCCGCAAAGTGGGTAAGGGAATGCGAAGCGATTCAGTCCGAAGCTACCGTGTTATCGCAACGCCGTTTCGTCGGACAAACTCTCGACGTAATATACGAAGATATCGACTACAAAACGCAAACTTTCGTCGGACGGAGCGAACATAACGCCCCCGACGTGGACACCTCGGTATATTTCACCGCCGATTTTCCCCTCGAAATAGGCAGAGTGTACAAAGTTAAAATAACTAATTCCGATTTCAATCTCTACGGAGAAGCCGTAAAGGAGTAAACTATGCGTCGCACGATAAAACTTTTTTGTCCCGACGGTGACGTCGAAAACCTAATTTTAGGCGTTAATCCTTATTTGCCGCCCTTTGATTTCAGCGTGGACTGTCTCGACGCGACGGTAAATTTCGACGAGATATCCGAAGACGAATTTTTGGACTTACTCGACGCTTTGGACGAATACGTCTACGCGGAAGAACCCCTTTCTTTGGAAGAAAACTTCGTCCGCTTCGCCGAATCGAACGGCATATCGGTCGCCACGGCGGAAAGCTGCACCGGGGGAATGATAGCGGCGTCGATAGTAAACGTCAGCGGCGCGAGCAACGTTTTTTTCGAAGGAATGGTGACTTACAACAACCTTTCCAAAATAAACCGCTTAGGAGTGTCCGCCGAAACTCTCGACTCTTTCGGCGCGGTGTCGGAAGAAACGGCTACCGAAATGGCGAACGGACTTTTGTCGGAAAACGTGGACTTTGGTATCTCGACTACGGGTATTGCGGGACCTACGGGCGGCAGTATTGAAAAACCCGTCGGACTCGTATACATAGGATTATCCTATAAGGACCTTGCTCCCGTCGCGTACAGATTTGTTTTCGACGGCGACAGAAAGACGGTAAGGACTTCGGCAAAAAACGCGGCGTTGTTTTACGCCTGGAAATATTTAGAAAATATACTATAAGCAGAATTATTAAGAAATAAAGGAGAACGTATGGCAAAGGAAATCAGCGAGAAGCAAAAACATCTTGAACAGGCTATAAGCCAGTTGGAAAAACAATTCGGTAAAGGCACGGTAATGAAACTCGACGACGAAACGAAAGTTGACGTCGACGTAATAAGCACGGGTTGCTTAGTCCTTGACAAAGCGACGGGGATAGGCGGCGTACCGAGAGGAAGAATAGTCGAAGTGTACGGACCCGAATCCAGCGGTAAAACCACCCTTACCTTACACATGATAGCGGAAGCCCAGAAAAAAGGCGGTATTGCGGCGTTTATCGACGCGGAACACGCTCTCGACCCTATCTACGCGAAGAAACTCGGCGTAGACCTCACCACCCTATACGTTTCTCAACCCGATAACGGGGAACAAGCTCTCGACGTCGCCGCCGAACTTATTAAAAGCGGCAGTATAGACATAGTGGTAATAGACTCCGTCGCCGCTCTCACGCCGAAAGCGGAAATCGAAGGCGAAATGGGCGACAGCCACGTCGGACTTCAAGCCCGTCTTATGTCGCAGGCAATGCGTATCCTTACGGGTATCGTAAAGAAGAGCAACACTTGCGTGGTCTTCATCAACCAGCTCCGCGAAAAAGTAGGCGTCACCTACGGCAATCCCGAAGTCACCGCCGGCGGCAAAGCGCTCAAATTCTACGCAAGTATGCGTATGGACGTAAGAAAAGGCGAAGCTATAAAGAACGGCTCCGAAATTATCGGTAACCGCACCAAAGTAAAAATAGTCAAAAATAAACTCGCCGCTCCCTTCAAAACCTGCGAATTCGATATTATCTTCGGTCAAGGCATCAGCAAATACGGCTGTATACTCGACCTTGCCGTAGAAAACGAACTCATCGAAAAGACGGGAAGTTGGTTCAGCTACAACGGCGATAAGATAGGTCAAGGCAGAGAAAAAGCTCTCAAATACATATCCGAAGACCATCCCGAAATTGCGGAAGAACTCGATAGAGTATTGAGAGAAAAACTAAAATAATTTTTCTCTCGACGAATTTCCGCCGTAGGCGGAGGGAATTGCCCTTACGGGCGTTAAACGACTTTCGGCTTACGCCGAACGAGTTTACCGCTTTGCGGTAGCGAATTTCACGGCGTCGCCGTGAGCGAATTTCCGAGGCAAGCTCGGAACAGTCGATAAAAGATAAAGAGAGGATAGGATATTAGGTTCTATCCTTTTTCTTTACAAGAAGTAGTTACTTACTTTCTTTTCGGTGTGAAAAGAAAGTAACAAAGAAACACACGAGCCGCAA
>CACXFJ010000135.1 GCA_902766965.1 uncultured Eubacteriales bacterium
CTTTGTTACTTTCTTTTCACACCGAAAAGAAAGTAAGTAACTACTTCTTGTAAATAAAAAAAGGATAGAACGTAATATCCTATCCTCATCTTATCATTTATACTTAAAGCCGAAATCTCTGATTTTGGCAATTAACTCCGCTCCGCAAGGAGTGGAAATTCACGCCACGAAGTGGCAATTAACGCCAAACTGTGTTTGGCAATTCACTCCCGTGTAACGCTTGGTCGGTAATTATTCTGCTTTTATGATTTTTCCTGTATTCGCGTCCTGAAATATGAGCCAATACCCGTCGTAAGGGGATATACCGTCTACGGCAAGGTAAGAGGCAATCTCGTCGGCTATTTGGGGGGGAGTCGTCGTTTTTTTCCCGGGAACGCCGTAGCCTATCAGCACGGTGCGGTTGTTTTCTTTAAGTTTGCCGACTACATAGTAATCGTCGCCGTCGTAGTTTATCTTTATCCATTCGGAATTCGGGATAAGTTCGTTGAGATGGGTAGCGGACGGGTGAATTACGAAAAGGTCGTCGAGTTTTTCCCGTATGCCGTTATAGAAGTCGCCGCCCGTGTTTACGGAGAGTTTTTGTAAAAGCGATTCCCGTTCCGCTTCCTCGTTTTTTGCTTCGTCGGAAGAATTTTCGACCGGCTCGGGTTTTTCGGCGATTGCGGCCGCAGCGGTTTCGTCCGTTTCGTCGGGAAAAAGTTCGATAGTGGCTATCGTTTCGGGTTCGGCTTCTGTCGTAACTTCCGCAAAGTGATTATTTACGTCCTGCGTTTTTACGCCGTTTCCGCCGCGGGCGACGAGTTTTTCTCCGTCGGTTATCACGCAACCTATCGAGTCGTTTTGACGAAAAGATACGTTGTCGAGAGTGATTTCCGTTTTTTCTCCGTCGAGTACGGCGTAAATAGTTTCGCCCGAACCTATTTTCAGCCCCGCATACATACCTTTTTTGAAATTAGCGCCTACGATTTTCGCGCCGACGTCGGTGCCTACGCGTATTACGGAAACGTACCCTTCTGCGTCGGAATCGGTCAATATTATCGTCTTTTTAATAAGATTCATAAAAAATACCCCTTAAATAAACTACTTAAAAATTATATTCGCGTGGGTAAGAAAATATGTTATTCCACGTCGGTAAGACCCAAAAGATAATCCGCGGAAACTTCAAAATATTTAGCTAAATTCGCGACGTAGCTTGCTTTAGGCTCGTTTACTTCCTGTTCCCAAAAAATTACCGCGCGTTTATCCACGCCCACAGCCTTGGCAAGGGTGGCTTGACTGACGTGCCTTTCGGTACGCAATTCTTTAATTCTTTGCCCGATAATCATTTTTACGTTAGGAACTCGCTTTTTCCGAAAATATTTTGTTACGTTTATTATATGAGAAATCTCACCTAATATATTGACAGGTGAAGAAATCTCACCTATAATAAAAACAAAAAAGGGTTTACCTAAAGGAGAAACGAAAATGAAAAGACTATTGAGAATATTTTCCGCGGTTATGATAATCGCGATTTTGGCTTGCGTGTGCGTAGCGTGCGGCAAAAATACGCCGACCGACAAAACGAACCCTAACGGCGGAACGACCGAAAACGGCGGCAACGGCACGAGCGGCGGAACGAACGACGAAGAAACGACTATCGATTCCGTAATAGGAAAGCTCTATAAGTTCGATAGAGTTACTTATGAATATACAGAAGAAGAATGGAAAAAGGCTTACGACGACCGTTATAAAGACGAATTGTGGAACGAATATGTTGGCGAAAACGACGACGTACTATTTAACGACGATTTCAAGAACTCATATAACGATTGTTTGACTAAATATTGGTTGCACATTTTAGAGAGTCAGATGTGGGAAATCGAATTCAAAGCAGACGGAAGCGTAGAAAGTCTGTTTCTTTTTAGAAACGAAGAAAATATCATTTGGGTTAAAACCGATGATGAGATAAAAGTCGTTGATGTTAGTGAAAATTGGCATGTCAAAGCAGTTGGTAAAAACGAAATAGCAATGTATGCAAAATTAGAAGAAAGGGTAAATGATGATTACAGATCTCCTGAAAAAGTGTATTACCGTTTCGTAGAAACGAAAGTAGCGGGTACGGTAAGCGGAAAGACTTACGAGTATGAAAAGTCTTTCATTCAGGCGACGGACAGTGAATGGAACGCAATTTATCGTGACAGAATGGCATTAAACGAAGTACTCGAAGAGCCGATTTTTACGGAAAACGATATTCTTAACGACGATTTTAAGGAAAAATGCAATAAAGCGTTTGCCGAACAAAAAGGCTCTATGTATAAAGGGTTCACTTTCACGTTCAACGAAAACGGAGAGTTTACGGGAGAACACAACGGACAAGAGGTAGAAGAAGTCCTTTTGTGGTATCAAATAGGCAATACGATAACCTACAAACCCAAAGAATTGCCCGAAGGGACTCAATACGGCGCGGTATTTCATACCGTAATGAACGAAAAAGAATTAAGATTGGAATATCAATATATGTATATAGGAGATACGGGCGTATACGTCGTAACGTATCTTATCGTAGCGGAGTAAGAACAGAAAAGTTAGTATTCTGCGATTAACTTTTTTAGAAAGAGAACTCGGAATTATCGTCCGAGTTCTTTTTAGTGTATCATTATAATGATATAGTTAAAATATTTTTTTCGGGTTTTATCCGGCGATAGTTGTGACAAATTATTTTTTGCGTAAAAGAAAACGCCGCGTTCCGAAAGGGAACGCGGCGTTTGGTTTTTAACGATAATTAGTCGTTTTTAGCCATTTCTTTATATCTTTCTCTTCTTTCGTTGGCTTCTTTTTCGTTCAGTTCGAACAATTTTTCAGCCTGAGCGGGGAAGAGTTTTTTAAGGCTGGCGTATCTGGTTTCGCCCACGAGGAAGGTCTTGTAGTCTTCGGTCGGATCCTTGCTGTCGAGTATGAAGGGGTTCTTGCCTTCTTCCGCGAGTTCGGGGTTGTAACGGTAGGTCTGCCAGTATCCGCAGTCGACCGCCTTTTTCATTTCGGCGATAGAGTTGCTCATATTGATACCGTGGTTGATACAGGGAGCGTAAGCTATGATAAGGGAAGGTCCGTGGTAAGCTTCGGCTTCTTTCATCGCCTTGACTACCTGTTCGGGGTTGCTACCCATATTAACCTGCGCTACGTAAACGTATCCGTAACTCATAGCCATCATACCGAGGTCTTTCTTCTTGGTCTTCTTTCCGCTTGCGGCGAATTTCGCGATAGAACCGGTAGGAGTGGACTTGCTTGCCTGACCGCCGGTGTTGCTGTACACTTCGGTGTCGAGTACGAGAATGTTGACGTCTTCGCCCATAGCGAGTACGTGGTCTACGCCGCCGTAACCTATGTCGTACGCCCATCCGTCGCCGCCGAATATCCATACCGACTTCTTGGCGAGGCAGTCCGCGTTGGCTTTGATTTCCGCCATGATTTCGGGACAAGCGGTTTCGTTTTCGAGAGCTTCGAGGACGTGCACGGTAGCTACTTGGCTCTTTTCGGCGTCTTCTCTGTTAGCTATCCATTCGCTGAAAGCGGCGTTGGTCTTTTCGTTGACGGAGTCCATAGTCGCGCGCATTTCTTCTTCTATCTTGTTTCTTCTCTGGGTGACGGCGAGGTTCATGCCGTAACCGAATTCGGCGTTGTCTTCGAATAAGCTGTTAGCCCACGCCGGTCCGTGACCCTTGTCGTTGACGGTGTAGGGACAGGTAGGAGCGGAGCCGCCGTAGATGGAAGAACATCCGGTAGCGTTAGCCACTATCATTCTGTCGCCGAAGAGTTGGGTGACCAACTTGACGTAAGGAGTTTCGCCGCAGCCTGCGCATGCGCCGGAGAATTCGAACAAAGGTTTGCTGAACATACTTTCCTTGACGGAGTTGGTGTTATAAACTTTATCGTTTTCGGGGAGAGCTTCCGCATAGTCCCAGTTTGCGGCTTCCTGTTCGATAGCCTGCGCGATGGGAACCATTTTGAGAGCTTTCTCTTTGGAGGGGCAAACGTTGGCGCAGCTGCCGCATCCGGTACAGTCGTAGGGGCTGACCTGAATTCTGTATTGATATGCGCCGAACTTAGCGGGGATAGCCTTCTTGGTGACGAAGGTAGCGGGCTTGTCGGCGAGCTGAGCTTCGGTCTTCAAGACGGGTCTTATTGCTGCGTGCGGGCAAACGAGGGCGCAACGGTTGCACTGTATGCACTTGTCGATATCCCAAACGGGAACCTTAACCGCGGTGCCGCGTTTTTCGTACTTGGTGGTGCCTACGGGTACGGAACCGTCGGCGTTGAACGCGCTTACGGGGAGGGTGTCGCCCTTTTGGCAAAGAATGGGGTTGACGACGGTCTTGAAGTAGTCGGTACCCTTGACTTCTACCATGGGAGCGCCTTCGGTGGTGGTAGCCCAGGATTCGGGGTATTTGACTTCAACGAGGTTGGCGATAGCTCCGTCTACTGCGGCGTAGTTCATATTTACTACCGCGTCGCCTTTCTTGCCGTAGGTCTTCTTGATTGCCTGCTTCATATATTCTTCGGCTTGTTCGTAGGGAATGACTTCGGTAAGTTTGAAGAACGCAGCCTGCATAACGGTGTTTACGCCCTTGGTAGCTCCTATGGAAGCGATGACCTTGTTACCGTCGAGGGTGAAGAACTTGATATGCTTTTTCGCAATGGCGTTCTTGACGCAGGCGGGAAGTTCTTTATCCATTTCTTCGGGGGTCCAGATGCTGTTAAGGAGGAAAGTTCCGCCTTCTTTAAGGTCGGACAACATATCGTAACGATAGATGTAGCTCGGGCAGTGGCAAGCGACGAAGTCGGCGTGGTCGATAAGATAGCTGCTCTTAATGGGCTTGTCGCCGAAACGCAAGTGGCTTATCGTGATACCACCCGACTTTTTGGAGTCGTAGTGGAAGTAGCCCTGCGCGTATTTGTCGGTGTGGTCGCCGATAATCTTAATGGAGTTCTTGTTAGCGCCTACGGTACCGTCGGAACCTAATCCGTAGAACTTGCAGCAGATAGAACCTGCCGGAGCGGCGTTTACGAAATCGCCCATGGGGAGAGAAGTGTGGCTTACGTCGTCGTTTATTCCTACGGTGAAGTGGTCCTTATTCGCAGCGCCCATATTAGCGTATACGCTCGCTATCATGGTGGGGTTGAATTCCTTGCTGCCCATACCGTAACGTCCGCCTAAAATGACGAACTTTTCGCCGCGGAGCGCGGAGCAAACGTCGAGATACAAGGGTTCTCCGAGCGCGCCGGGTTCTTTCGTTCTGTCGAGGACGGTGACGTACTTTGCGGTGGCGGGGATAGCCTCTTTAAGTTTGTCGGCTCTGAACGGACGATAAAGTCTTACTTTAACCAAGCCTACTTTTCCGCCGCGAGCGTTGATATAGTCTACGGTTTCTTCACAGGCTTCGCATCCGGAACCCATCATAACTATTACTTTTTCCGCGTCGGCGGCTCCGTAGTAGTCGAAGAGGTTATATTTTCTGCCGGTGACGGATTCGACCTGTTTCATGCAGTCTTCCACGATTTCGGGAACTCTGTCGTAATAAACGTTGCAGGCTTCTCTGTTCTGGAAGTAGATATCGCCGTTTTGCGCGGTGCCTTTCTGAACGGGGTGTTCGGGGTTGAGCGCGCGGTTTTTGAAGTCGCGTACGTCGTTCATATCGACGAGCTTCTTCATGTCTTCGTAGTCGATAACGTCGATTTTGCTTACTTCGTGACTGGTACGGAAACCGTCGAAGAAGTGCAAGAAAGGAACTTTGGATTTAAGGGTGGCGAGGTGAGAAACCAACGCGAGGTCCATAACTTCCTGAACCGAGTTGCTGCAAAGCATAGCGAAACCGGTCTGTCTGCACGCCATTACGTCGGCGTGGTCGCCGAAAATGTTAAGAGCGTGAGCAGCCAAGGCTCTTGCCGATACGTGGAATACGCAGGGCATAAGTTCGCCCGCGATTTTGTACATGTTCGGGATCATAAGGAGAAGACCTTGCGACGCGGTGAACGTGGTAGTCAGAGCGCCTGCGCAAAGAGAACCGTGAACGGCTCCCGCAGCGCCCGCTTCCGATTGCATTTCGGCGATACGCAGTTCCTGTCCGAACATATTTTTCCTGCCCTGAGCAGCCCACTCGTCAGAGTTTTCCGCCATAGGAGAGGAAGGAGTGATAGGATATATAGCCGCTACTTCGCTGAACGCATAAGCTACGTGAGCCGCGGCGGTATTCCCGTCAATAGTCATTTTTTTACTCATCTGAACCTCCGTTTGAAAGTATATTTCGTTTGATGTTTGGTGTGTTACATATTGTAATAATTACACTTTTTCAATTATATATATAATCCTAAATAAAGTCAAGGCTAAAAGTCAATTTCCCGCTTTGCGATGATTATTTTCGATATATCATCCGTCGCAAATCGATATACCCGCCGTTTTCCCGCCGCGTCCGTTTCGGCGGCAGGGAGAGGGAACGGTGGTTTTAAGATTTGAAAATATAAAGTTTGTGTTCTTAAAATATATATTTCGGATACCGTAAAGCCGATTTTTAACTTAATTTTCGTAAACCTATTGAAAAACGATAAAATATTTAGTAAAATAAATTTATTATTTTTTGGGAGCAAAACGATGAAAGCCATTAACGTGTTGAAAGGTATCCTAAGGATTGTTATCGTCCTTTTCCTGGTCGCGGCGTCGGCGTTGCTTATTGTAAGTAACGTCGTTAAATA
>CACXFJ010000136.1 GCA_902766965.1 uncultured Eubacteriales bacterium
GAAAACACGCCTATTCCGCCTTAATCTTTATATCCTTAACTCAAAACCGACGGTTTTGAAATTCGTTCGGCTCTGCCGAAATTCGCTCCGCCTACGGCGGAAATTCGTTCAAAGCATAGCTTTGAAATTCGTTTTATTTATCCACAACGCCGAAATCTTTGATTTTGGCAATTAACTTCGCTCCGTCAGGAGTGGAAATTAACGCCCGTTAGGGCAATTAACGCCGAGCCTACGGCTTGGCAATTAACTCCACGAAGTGGAAATCCACTTTACCGAGTGGTCGGGGTATTAAAATAGTTTCATAAACAGCGCCGCTACGAATATCCCTGCGACTGCCAGCACGAGGAAAATCATTACCGCGAGAATTTTCAGCATATTGTTACGCGAGCCTTGATTAGGCTTTTTCATTTCTTCAAGCAATTCCTCTTCTTGGGTCTCCGTAACTTCGACAAAGGTTTCCGGAAGTTCGTTTTCCGGATAGACTAAATAATACGCGGGAGCTTGGGCGTGGTCTAAAATAAGTTGTTTTTTGTCGTGTTTTAATAGGCTCGAAAACATTATTATATCGCCTGCGCCGCCGCTTGTCAGAAGAGAAAACGCCACTACCAAAAATATGTTCCCGAATACGACGGAAATTATTAAAGGTATTATCCCCGTGACGATGACGGGGAGTAAAAGCAAGGCTTGATAACTTGCGTTTTTCATAGGGGTTTTTACGTGGCAGTAGAGCATACCTTGTTTTAAGTTCGCTCCGAAAGATATGTCCGCAGGCGTTTTTTTAGCGAAAAGCATAGCGCCTAATGCGTGCAGACCTTCGTGGCATACGAGACCTACCAAATACACAGCTATCATTATCATTATATCGAAGTACACTTTGCCCGTAAGGAGCAGCGGTCTTTTTACCAAAAGTATATTCAACGCCGCCGCAATGACGAACGGAACGACGAACAGGATTACGGACAGTTCCGCAATTTTGTCGATTCTGAATTTTACTAATTGTTTTTTGTAGTCCATTCGACCTCCGCGATGAAAAAATTATACTATCGCAAGTATTAAAAGTCAAGGTTGTGGCAATACGGCTTGCAAAAACAAAGCCTTTAATATATAATGATTTACGATTACGAAGAAACAGAATTATAATACAAGAGGTAAAAATGGATTTGATACCGAGTTTTCAAGTGGACCATCTGAGATTAAAAAGCGGACTTTACGTCGCTCGTAAAGACAGGCTCGGATACGAAACGGTGACCACTTTCGACATAAGAATGAAAAGACCTTATCACGAAGAGGTCATGGAAACGGGCAGCGTACACGCGCTCGAACATATCTGCGCCACCTATTTACGCAACGACGACCTTTGGAAAGACAAGATAATTTACTTCGGACCGATGGGTTGCAGAACCGGGTTCTACCTTATAGTAAACGGAGATATAGATACCGATATTATTTATCCGCTTGTCGAACGTACCTTCGATTATGCCGCCGAATTCGAAGGCGAAATCCCCGGAGCCACGCCGAAGGAATGCGGCTACTGCGTGGATATGGACTTAGCCAAAGCGAAAGAGGACGCCGCGCTGTACTATAACGTCCTCATCTCCGCGAAAAAAGAAAACTTCGTCTATCCCCAACCGAGAAAACCGAGAGCGAAGAAAGAAAAACAATAACCTGCGAAAAACCGAATTTTCGGCAGGGGAAAATAACGACGGTTTGCACACGCGGAATACTTCGATTTTTACAATAAAAAGCGAAAAAAACATTTGATTTTAAGGCGTTTTATTTAGTAGACGCCTTATTTTTTTGTTATTTATAAAATTTTCCGATGTCGATTTTTTCCGAAATTTTATAGAAAACGCACAAAAAAAGACAGTCAAAAATTTTTTTACTAAAAGTTTACCCCAAAATTGTTGACAACCGCAGGGGGGGGGTTGGTAGCATACCTTATATAAGGATTGATATCGTAGTCGACTGATTTTGACGCGATTGCGATGGAAAAGAAGATTTTTTCAGGAGGTATAAAATGAAAAAGAAAGTATTTGCATTACTGCTGGTTCTTGTCTTGGCTTTGTCCGTGACGCTCGTCGCGTGCAAGAAGAAAGGCAACACCGACAAGTATGCGGCATTCGAGCATGGCGGCGCAGTCTGCAACGACTATAAAGTCGGCGGACAGGTCATCATCGGCAACAGCACCGCGCTTTCCGGAGACTTTATTTTCACCGGTCTCGGTAAGAGCAGCGTAGGAGCTACCGATCAGGACGTCAACGTTTTGACGACCGGTTATTCCACGATGGAAGTCAACAGAGGCGGCAGCTACGTCTGGAACAAGACAGCCGTCGAAAAGTACGAGGAAAAAGAGACGGAAAACGGTACTTACCTTATTACTATCGATATAAAGCCCGGTCTTAAAATGAGCGGCGGCACCGAAGTAAAAGCAGTCAACTACCTTGCGTACATTCTTGCCGTAGCTTCTCCCGCGGGAAAAGCTTTCGCTAAGAACACCACCGGACAAGCTTTCGTAGGATACAATTCTTACATTATCTACGACGGAACCAACGACGGACAGGAAGTCATGGTAGACGTACTCGGCGAAGACGGCAAACCTACCGGACAAAAGAAATCTGCCGGTATCGCTTCCAAAACCTTCAAGGGTATCCGTTTGCTCGGCGAATATAAATTCTCTTTGGAAATCAGCACCGATTATTATCCCTTCTACTTTGCGGATACTTACGGCGCGGTAAGCCCCTATGACCTCGAACTGGTTCTCGGCAAAGGCGCCGAAGTAAAAGACGACGGCGAAGGCGCGTATCTTACCGGAAACTGGTACGACAAGGGAGCCGACGGAACTTACGTCAAAAAGGCTCACCTCGAGACCAAACGTTACGATTACTTTAATCACGAATACACCGGTCCGTATACCATCAGCAAGTGGAGCGAAGCCGACAAGCAAGTAACGTTGAAATTAAACCCCAACTATGCCGGTAACTTCGAGGGACAAAAACCCCATATCGAAACCGTCATCATAAGACAAGTCGTTGAAGAAACTCAAATCGGTCAGCTCAAACAGGGAGAAGTAGACGTCCTCGAAGGACTTACCGGCAGCGACTCGGTCAACGCGGCTCTCGGACTCATAAGAGAAGGCGGATTTAAGGAAGTACACTACGACCGCGCGGGATACGGAAAAGTGCAGTTCGACTGCGATTTCGGACCCACGATGTTTACAGCAGTACGTCAAGCCGTCGCTTACTGCCTTGACAGAACCGACTTCGCCAATACTTTCTGCGGCGGTTTCGGCGCGGTAGCTAACGGACCTTACAGCAACAACTTCGACGCGGCAGCCGCCAACGAAGAAGCGCTCAACGCCCTCAACTCTTACGCCGTCAGCACCACCAAGGCGAAAGAAGCTCTCAAAAACGGCGGCTGGGTATACAACGCAGACGGTACCGCTTACGATGAAGCCAAGGGCGGAATTCGTTACAAAAAGCTCTCTGCCGGCGAATACGGCGTGAACGACGCGAACAAGACCTACGAATCGGTATCCAACACCGACGGTAAAGTATATAAGACCACGTTGGTAAACGGCGAATACTATTTGCCTTGCGCAATAAACTGGTTTGCTTCGGTCGGAGATAACGGCGACCCCAACCCCGTATCCGAATTGCTCACCTCTAAATTGCAGAGCGGCAGCAACCTTACGCAGGCGGGTATCGTTCTTCGTAAGACCGAAGGCAGCTTCACCAAATTGTTAGGTGAAATCTACCGTGAAGCCGAATACGGATACGCAGGCAAACCCACCTACGGAATGTTTAACCTCGCTACCGGTTGGAACTCGGCTTTATACGACTATTCCTTCAACTGGATCGACAGCAGCTCCGACTTGTACGACGATTACTTCGGTTACAGCTCGAACAAGTTGTCCGACCCGTACGACAAGGACTTCAAGTGGGACGACGCGGCAAACAAGGGATTGACTTACGCTCAGGCAGTAGAAAAGAGCGGCGGCAAACTCGGTATGAACTATATATCCATGGCTATGGTATATAGCGTAAAACCCGGCAACACCGAAGAATACAACAAATGGTTCCTTGCTTATATGCAGCGCTGGAACGAATTGTTGCCCGATATCCCGTTGTACAGTAACGTTTATTACGACGCATATAACAGCGAAATAGTAAACTTCAAGACCACTCCGTTCTTCGGCGCGGCGGAAGCATTGCTCTATGCGGCAATCGGCAGCGTTCAGACTGCGAAATAGGTCGAATAATCAAACAAATTAAATTTGTTACTAACGTAAGGGACAAGGGACCTTGTCCCTTACTGTTATGTAAAGCACGGACGGCGAAATAAAGGTTCGGGCCGTTCGCAATAAG
This sequence comes from uncultured Eubacteriales bacterium, assembly GCA_902766965.1. GTDB lineage: Bacteria > Bacillota > Clostridia > Christensenellales > DTU072 > CAG-1782. The sequence goes on from CACXFJ010000136.1 coordinate 4,365, forward strand.
CGTCGGGCAAACGCGCTTGGAAAAAAGTTTGCCGAGGCAATAAGAACTATCAAAGGAGCACGTTATGGCAAAGTATCTTCTTAAAAGACTGTTTTACATACTGATAGTCTTTTTGCTGTTGTCGTTACTGATGTATTTAATATACGATCTCATACCGTTTGACAGGGCGAGAGCCTTGTCGGAAGCGCAGAGGGAGAATTATAAAAACGATCCCGCCGGACTGGAAGCACTGTACAGGACTTACCAAAGAGAGCTGGGATACGTAGACGCCGACGGCAACGAAATCGACGTATTTCGTCGGTGGTTGCAATGGTGGGGCGTAATTAAGCTAAACGGAGCGTTTAACGGCGTTTTGCAAGGCAATTTCGGCGTAAGCTACACTAACGTGGAAAGACCCGTTATGGACGTGTTGAAAGCGCCGATGCTGAACACCGTTTTTATCAATATTTTCGCGACGATTATCGCACTGGGAATAACAATCCCGTTAGGTATATTTTGCGCGGTAAAACGCGGCAGCAAGAGAGACACCGCCGTACAGGTGGGCAGTATTATAGGTTATAGTATGCCGGTATTCATTACCGCTATACTTTTTATTTATCTTTTCGCAGTGGCAATTCCTATTTTCCCGGTATCCGGACATTCCACGGCAGGCAACGATTATACGGGGATAAGGGCGTTCGTCGACAAGCTGTATTATATGGCTTTACCTCTTATAGTAATGACTTTCTGTTCTTTGGGAGGTATGACGAGATACGTCCGCGCAAGTATGATAGAAGCGTTGTCGATGGACTGTATCCGTACCGCAAGAGCAAAAGGCGTGAAAGAAAAAGTAGTGATTTACTCGCACGCCTGGAGAAACGCGCTTATACCCATAGTCACTCTCGTCGTAGGATGGTTTTTGGGGATATTCTCCGGCTCTATTATGATAGAAAACATATTCGGTCTGAACGGAATGGGAAAGATGTATATTACTTCTCTCACGAACAACGATTATAACGTAGTATTGACGTTGCAGATGTTTTACGTCTTTATAGGACTCGTCGGCAATCTGGTCATAGACGTGTTGTACGGGCTTATCGATCCGCGTATAAGAGTTTCGGCATAGGAGGTTCGCGATATGGAAGAAAAGAAAATAACGACTTCTACCGAAGACGTCAAAGAAACGTCCGTCACCGAAGCGGCAGCCGCGGAAACGGAGCAAAAAGAAAACAAAAACAAGAAAGAAAACCCCTTCGTCGCTCGCTTGAAGAAAGGCTTCAAGACTTTCGGCAAGACGATATGGAGATGGACGAAGCGTACGTTTATGGGCGCTAGCAAAGAACTTGCCGACGCCGATAAATTCAGCGTAGAAAGGATAGACAGCCCCGGGAAAGCGCTCGTAAAGAGTTTTTTCCGCAAGCCTCTTGCGGTAATCGCGACGTGTCTTCTCGTCGGTATGTTTTTAGTAGTGCTAATCGGACCTTTGGCGATACCGATGGACCTCGGATACGAAGAGTCGTATCACGTCAATCAGGCGCCGGGATATAAATATCTGTCTATACCGTCGGCGTTGAAAAAGAACGTGAAGAGCATTTCGACGACCTCATACTTTTCGGTGGGTATCGATAACAACGGCAAATTATACGTTTGGGGCAACACGAAAGTTCCTAATTCGCCGAACAAAACCAATTTTGCGAAGATACCCGAAGAAGTCAAGAACAGCAAAATAGCTTTCGCCGCGGCGGGCTTCGACCACATAATCGCGATTACCGAAGACGGCAGAGTAGTAGGTTGGGGCGAGAACGACGGCGGACAATACGGAGAGAGCGGTTCTTTGCAAGGCACTTCTCTCGTCCTCAAAATGCCCGACAAGCTCCTGCACGGAACCATTAACGTCTCCGACGTGAAGCAACTTGTTTGCGGATATCAGGTGTCGGCAATCGTTATGAAAAACGGTTCTTGTTACGTCTGGGGCAACTATAAGAGCGGCGCAAGCAATATGAGCGAATTGCGCTATCGCCACGACGTGGAACGTATAGAGTTTTTGGGAACGAAATGCGTTGCGCTCTTAAAGGACGGCTCGGTATGGTTCGGCAACGCAAGCGGTTCTTTCGACACGATAGAGGTAGAAAAGGACGGCAGTATAGAACTCGTCAATATTTACGATTATATAAACGGACGCAAAGTAGTCGACATGGCTACTACGAAGGCAGCCGTAGCTTTATTGTTGGAGGACGGAGAACTGGTCACTACCGGTCAAATCGACGTCACGTCCAAGTATTCAGTGAAGAGACCCGTTTTGTCCGACGGTGAAAAAATAGTCGACGTGGCGGGCGGAGCGAGACACTTTACATTGCTCACCTCTACGGGCAAAGTATATTCCTTCGGCAACAACTTCTTAAAACAATGCAAAACCCCGAAAGGTACTTTCGAAAACGGCAAACTCGCCGTCGGCTCTTTCCAAAACTATATCATAAAAGACGGGAAAGTGGTATCCAAATGGGGGCTTTCGGGATACGCTATGGGTACGGACAATCTCGGACGAGACGTGTTCACCCGTATCGTTCACGGCGGAAAGATGACCATGACAATAGGCGCGGTTGCGGTAATAATCAGTACGATTATCGCTATAGTCATAGGATGCGCGTCGGGATATTTCGGCGGCTGGGTGGATATGTTGCTGATGAGAATAACCGAGATTTTTTCCTCGATACCGTTCCTGCCGTTCGCGTTGATACTTTCGGCGGTGCTTGCCGGCAGCAACATTAAAGAAAACACTCGTATTTTTATGATAATGTGCATACTCGGCGTATTGTCCTGGACGGGGCTTGCCCGTATGATAAGAGGACAGGTGCTTGCGGAAAGGGAAAAAGAATTCGTCACCGCGGCAAAGGCGATGGGCGTAAAAGAGGGGCGGATAGCCTTTAAGCACATTTTGCCCAACGTCGTGTCGGTCATTCTTGTCAGCGTCACGCTGGACTTTGCCGGCTGTATGCTCACCGAATCTTCGCTGTCCTATCTCGGTTTCGGCGTTACCGCGCCGAGGCCTACGTGGGGAAATATGTTGAACGGGTGTAACAACGAAACCGTAATCGGGCAATACTGGTGGCGGTGGGTGTTCCCGTCGATGTTCTTATTGCTCACGACGGTGGCGATTAACATTATCGGCGACACGCTTCGGGACGTAATGGATCCGAAGTCCGACGCCGAGAAATAGAAAAAGGAGGTTTTTTATAAAATGTCATTACTCGAAGTCAAAAATCTCCATACCTACTTCAAGACTCGTAAAGGTATAGTAAAAGCCGTCAACGACGTCAGTTATTCCGTAGAAGCGGGACGCACGTTGGGCGTGGTCGGCGAAAGCGGCAGCGGCAAGTCTGTGTCGGCGATGAGTATATTGCGTCTGCTCGACGGCAACGGATATATAGCCGACGGACAGATTTTGTTCGAAGGAGAAGATCTTACGAAAGCAAGCGTGGACGATATGTACCGCATTCGCGGCAACAAGATTTCCGTCATCTTCCAAGAGCCGATGACCAGTCTTAATCCGGTATTCACCGTATCGAAGCAGTTGAGCGAGCCGTTTATCATTCATCAGGGATTAAGCAAAAAGGAAGCCGCCGCCAAGGCGATAGAAATGCTTTACGCCGTGCAGATACCGAACCCGGAAGCCGTCGCGAAGCAGTATCCGCATCAGTTGTCCGGGGGTATGAGACAGCGCGTCATGATAGCTATGGCGCTCGCGTGCAAGCCGAAAATTCTCATTGCGGACGAGCCGACGACGGCTTTGGACGTCACCATACAGGCGCAGATATTGAAGTTGATGAACGATCTTCAAAGAGAAAACGGCACCGCGATTATATTCATCACGCACGATTTGGGCGTAATAAACGAGATGGCGGACGACGTAGTCGTAATGTATTGCGGACAGGTCGTGGAAAAGGCATCCGCACGCGTTATTTTCTCCGATTGTCCGGTCAGTCACCCCTATACGGAGGGTTTGATGTTCTCCATACCGCGAATAGACAACATTACGCACAAGCTGGAGCCTATTCCGGGCGTAGTGCCGCATCCGCTCGCTTTGCCTAAGGGCTGTAAGTTCGCGCCGAGATGCAAGTACTGTATGCAGCGTTGTTTGGAGGAAGAGCCGTCGTTAACGGAAGTCGCGCCTAATCAATGGGTTCGATGCTTCTATCCCGTAAAGGAGGAGAGGAACAAAAATGTCTCAAAAGCCTAACAAAAAATTGTTGTCCGTCACCAATCTGAAAAAGTATTTTCCGGTGGCGAAGTCTAATATTTTTCAGAAGGAGCAACTGTACGTCCGCGCGAACGAGGACATAACTTTCGACGTGTTCGAAGGAGAGACCATCGGAATAGTGGGAGAGTCCGGTTGCGGCAAGTCCACGCTCGGCAGAGTGATATTGCAGTTGTACGAGCAGACGGCGGGTACCACCATGTACTACGGTCGCAGCAGGGCGGAACTTGCGCCAAAATACGTAAAACACACCTTAAACCGCGTCGACGCGTACATTGAAAAGTACAAAAAAGCCGCCGCTCGCGCAAAAAAGCTCGGAGAAGAGATAGACGCTTTGGGCGACAAGGCGACGTTCTTTCAACATCAGAGTAAGAACCTCGCCGACTGCGAGGCGCAGACGGCATTGACTAACGTGGCGAGCATAGTGGGCGGTTTTATGGCGGTGAAAGATAATTCCGAGGGCGTGGCTCTATTGAAAAAACGTCACGCTATTCACGTCGAAATGGCAAAACTCGCCAAAAAGCAGGAAGATTATCAGAGCGAAAATCAAGTTTTGTCGGACAAACTCGAAAAGGCGCAGACCGACAAGGAACGGGTTTCCGTTCAAGGAAAGTTGGACGCGTTAACGGAAAAATCGAACGCCGCCGCGGCTCGACTGAAACGACTCGAAGAACAACGTATAAACACGCGCAACGAGCTTAACGAACTGAAAACTCGTTACGCCGACAATCCCGATTTCGAAAAATACGAGAAATTGCTCGACGACGGCATAGATTTGTCGCGTCTGACGTATAACGAAATGCGCCATCTTCGCAGTGATTTGCAGATTATATTCCAAGATCCGTACTCCTCGCTCAATCCGCGTATGACCGTAGGACAGATAATAGAAGAAGGACTTGTCACGCACAAGATGTTCGCTCACGGTACGGAAGCCGTCAAGCAATACATTTTGGAAGTAATGGAAAAATGCGGTCTGCAAGACTATATGCTACACCGTTATCCGCATCAGTTCAGCGGCGGTCAAAGACAGCGTATTTGTATCGCGCGCGCCCTTGCCGTCAAACCTAAGTTCGTCGTTTGCGACGAGTGCGTTTCGGCGTTGGACGTGTCCATTCAGTCGCAGATAATAAACCTTTTGCAAGAGCTGAAGAAGGAAAACAACCTCACTTATCTCTTTATCAGCCACGATTTATCGGTGGTAAGGTTTATATCCGACAAAATCATCGTTATGTATTTAGGCAACATAGTCGAATATGCGCCGGCGGCAGAGTTGTTCGACGACCCGAGGCATCCTTACACGTTGGCGTTGCTGTCGAGCATACCGACTACGGATATGGAAAGCCTGAATAAGGAACGTATTTTATTAGAGGGCAACATCCCGAGTCCCATTCGTCCGCCCGAAGGATGCAAGTTCCACACCCGTTGTTATATGGCTTGCGAGGAGTGCAAGCGAGTTCCGCCGCCCCTCGTGGAGGTAAAGCCGGGACACTTCGTAGCCTGCCATAATATAGAGAAAAAGATGGAAAACGGCGAATATTTGTTCCATATAGAGAACAAAGCGAAAAAGTCGTCTCGCGGAGAGAATATAGAGCGGGTGGCAGACGAGCCGATAATCGGAGTGGATGCGGACGACGTACCCGACGTCAATCCCGTCGTAGCGGAAGAGCAGAGCATAGAGATAATCCCCGATAACGACAAAAATGTTTAATAAAATCCGCAGAGTAATAAAAAAACGTACGCCGGAGGAAGAGGCGGAGTATTTTCGCCAAAGGGAAGAGTTGCAGCTTGACCACAAGGACCGCTTCGCTATGTTCGTTTCGGCGTTTTTAGTGATAATATTGCCGTGCTTGGCGATATTGACGGGGATATGCTTTTTTGCTTTATGGCTGTTCGGCGCGATTTGACGACAAAAAGGCGGCGAGCGAAAGGCAATATCGGTTAAGAACCCGTCGAATACAAAATCCGGCATTATTCTCGGCGGCGTACCGCAAAAAAAATTACTACGAGAGGGAGGCATACTCCCTCTTTTCGTTTGTTTTTTTACAAATCGGCTTTGACTTTTCGGACGTTCCGAAAAATTTTCACACGCGGTTTTCGCAAAAAAATAAAGGCTTTTACCTTGACTTTTAACGCAGTTGTCTTGAAAAAAAACCGTAAGTGGTTTATAATTCCTATTATGTATACTTATTCGTGTCCGCGCGCTCGCTACGTACGCGTGAAGAAAACGGCGATAATGGTTTTCGTTATTTGTCTGTCGTTGTTTACGGCGGTTTTTTTCTGCGGCTGTTCCGCCGACGGAAATTATCGTAACGAGTGCTTTTTCTCGATGGGTACGACGCTCAATATCGTAGCTTACGCCGCCGACGAAGAGTATAATTCTCTCGTGGCGAAAGTGAAAGAAATTTTAGCTTACGCCGACGGGCTTACCGCAGACGACGGAATAGTCGCCGCGTTCAACGCCGCCGGGTACGGCGAAAAGGTGGAAATAGACGAAGTAATATACGATATTCTTACGACCGTCAAGACCGACGACGCTTTGGACGGGTATAATCCGCTCACGTATCCCCTTACCGACTTGTGGGGGGTTACGCCGAGATTCGACGACGGATATAAGGTCACGGAAAAGTACGACAGGGTGCGGAACGAGGACGGAAGTCTGCCTTTGCCCGACGAAAGGTATATAGAAGCCTTCCTTAAACTGACCGACCTTGACGGACTCGAATTGAGCGAAGAGGACGGTAAATATTATTGCAAAAAGAATATTCCGCCCGTCACGGTGGACGAAACGGAATACGGCGCGAAACTCGATTTGGGCGGTTGTATGAAAGGTTATTGTTTGGACGAAATCGAAAAAGTTTTCTTTTCTCTCGGCATAAAATACGGGTATATGTCTTTCGGCACGAGCAGTATTACTTTGCTTCTCAACAAAAACGGCAGTTGGGAACTATTGCTTACTTCGCCCGAAGACAACTCGAAGAGTTATTATAAGGTAAAACTCCCGTCGGGGAACGCGTCTACGAGCGGCGATTACGAAAGGTATTACGAACTTGGCGGGAAACGCTATTGTCATATTATAGGTAAAGACGGATACCCCGTCGAAAACGCGAGAAGCGTGACGGCGATAGGGGGTACTTCTCTCTACAACGATATGTTAAGCACGGCGTTAATGACGGTAAAGGTAGACGAACTTGACGAAAGAGCGGCTCTCGTAAAAGAAAAAGGCATAGACGTGGTTTATTGCTACGGTCCCGACGGGAAAAACGTGGTATCCACCATAGACGGCGATGTCGTACGGAACCTTTAAGGAGGAAAAACCCTTCAAAAAGGGGGATATAATAGTTTACGCCGTCGTAGCTATCGTTATCGTAGCCGTTTCTTTGGCGGTGTATCTGCCGAAGAAAAATACGGAAGAAATAACTTATTTCGACGTGTTTTTCGGGGAAGAAAAGTTGTTTTCTTACGACTTTTCGACGAAAAGGATAACGATTACCGAGTTCGGAAAGGACAAAATTAACGTAACGGACGGCGAAAAAATAAGAGTAAACATCGCTACCGAAAAGGGAAGTAACGAGTTGGAAATCGGCGAGAGGTACGTCAAGATGGTTGTTGCCGATTGCAGCTCTCACCCCGATTGCGTGGAAAAATTTTCGCCCCTTACTACGGGAGGGAAAGCGATAGTATGTTTGCCCCACGCAATAAAGGTCGTATCTTACGGCGGAATAAGCAGTGAGGTGAAGATATGAAATTAGGGGTAAAAAGGGTGGCTTTCGACGGGATACTGACGGGGCTTGCCCTCGTGTCGTATATACTTGAAAGTCTTTTGCCGCAAATATTTTTACCCGTGCCGGGCGTAAAAATAGGGTTAAGCAATATCTTTACTCTCGTTGCGGTGGCGGCGACGGGTTTTCCCGACGCGATTATAATAATCGTTGCGAGGACGGTGCTCGGTTCTCTTATCTGCGGAACGATGGCGGCTTTGCCGTACAGCCTTACCGCGGGAGTGGTCGCGACGACTTTATCGTACTTACTGTACAGGGTAATACCTAACGGTAAAATTTCGATAGTGGCGGTATCCGTGGCGGGAGCCGTAGCGCATAACCTTACGCAGAACCTTATATTCTGTCTCGTGTCGCAGACTAAGGAAGCGGCGGGGTATTTCCCGATACTTGCGGGCGTCGGGGTAATAAGCGGAATAATAACGGGGCTTTTAGCCTTTTTAATATTAAAAACAATTCCCGATTCGACGTGGGAAGCCGTTCGGGGGAGGAGGAGGACTTGAAAATAACGAAAGGTAAACGCTTTTCGGGCGGAACGCATATACCCGATCGAAAAGAGCTGACCGCCGACATACCGATAGAAATAATGCCGTCGCCCGATATCGTGGCGATAAGCCTGTCGCAACACATCGGAAAACCGTCGGTTCCCGTAGTAAACGCGGGCGATATGGTTTCGGTAGGACAGCTTATAGCGGCGGAAGGCGGTTTCGTCGGGGCGAACGTCTATTCGAGCGTCAGCGGAAAAGTTGCCGCCATAGAAGAAAGATACAATCCTAACGGCACGAAAAGTAACTATATCGTAATAGAAAACGACAAAAACGATTGGTCGGCGCAACCTCTTCCCGAAATGGAAGATAAGACGGCGGGCAGTATTTTACAGCGTATCCGTCTTGCGGGTATAGTAGGTATGGGCGGAGCGGGTTTTCCCGCCGCGGTAAAACTTATGCCTAAGCAAGCCGTGGATTGCCTTATAATAAACGGCGCGGAATGCGAACCGTACCTTACCTGCGACTATCGTCTGATGAAAGAAAAGACCGACGAAATACATACTGGGATAATGCTCCTTGCAAAAGCCTTGAAAGTAAATAAGGTTTATATAGGGATAGAACGCAATAAGCCCGACTGCATAAAGGCTTTTTCCGAGTACGACGATATCACCGTAGTCGATTTGAAAAAGAGATACCCGATGGGCAGTGAAAAGCACCTTATTTACAGCTGTACGGGCAGAAAAGTAGGTTTAGGCAAACTCCCCGCCGACGCGGGCGCGGTGGTTCAGAACGTAGCTACGGCGTACGCCGTGTACGAAGCGGTGGAACTTAACAAACCCCTTTACGAAAGAGTAATGACGGTTTCCGGCAAAGGCATAATACACCCGAAAAACCTGCTCGTAAGAAACGGCACTCCCCTCGATATGATAATAACTTATTGCGGCGGAATGAGAGACGATTCGGCTATGATGATAGCGGGCGGACCGATGATGGGACCGACGATGCTCAGCAGTAACCTTTACACTACGAAAACCACGAGCGGACTTTTGGTGACGACGAGCGACGAAGTCGATATGTCGGGTCCTACGCCTTGCATAAACTGCGGCAGATGCGCCGAGGCGTGTCCTATGCGTTTGCAGCCGATGCTTATAGATTTTTACGCGCAAGCGAACGATTTTGAAAAAGCGGCGAAATACGGCGGGGTAAAAAACTGCATAAACTGCGGAACCTGCGCTTACGTCTGCCCTGCAAAACGTTCTATAGTTCAGAGCATAATGCTTAGCAAAAAGAAACTTGCGGAGGGAGGTAAATAATGCAAAAGATAATAGTCAGCGATACTCCCCACGTCAGGAGCAAACTTACGACGAAGAGAATAATGCTCGACGTAATCATAGCCATAGTCCCCGCCCTCGTGGCAGGAATAGTCTTTTTCGGCGGAAGAGCGGCGTTTAACGTAGCTATCGCCGTCGTTTCCTGTTGCCTTACCGAGTGGATTTGGCTTCTTATTAAGAAAGTGCCCGTAAAGGATATTTTCAAAAAATTCGATTTTACTTCGATAGTCACCGGGTTATTGTTGGCGTTGTCGCTGCCCCCGCTCGATTACAAGTATTTCTACATACCGTTGTTAAGCGGAATATTCGCGGTGGGCGTGGTAAAAATGCTTTTCGGAGGCACGGGCAAGAACGTCGTCAACCCCGCCGTCACGGGCAGAGTTTTCGCATTTATTTCCTTTCTCGGAGCGATGACTTCGGGGTGGATACAGCCTGCTTTCGGTTCGATTTCCGGCGAAGTGGTCACGGGAGCGACGGTTCTTACCGATATGCTCGCAGGAGTCAGACCTACTTTAAGTAACCTCGACCTCTTCCTCGGTACGGGCGTCACCGGTTGCATCGGAGAAACGAGCAAAGTAGCTATCCTCATTGGATATATCTATCTCGTGGTAAGAAGAGTAATAAAATGGCAATGGCCCGTGATAGTAGTGGGCGTGACGGGGCTTGTCGGCGTACTCCTTAACGGTTGCGACTTCACGTTATTCCTGCCCTATATCCTGTCGGGCGGACTTATTTACGGAGCGGTGTTTATGGCGACCGATTACGTCACCAGTCCCGCCAACAATTTAGCCCGCTATATCTACTACGTTCTTATGGGTGTGATTATCGCGTTGTTAAGAAAAGGCACGGGAATAGAAACGGTAAGTTTTGCAATCTTGCTTATGAACCTTATCGTGCCCCTTTTATCGTTGCACGTTCGTCCCCGTCCGTTCGGCTCGGTTCCCTTCGGCGTTCTCGTTAAAGAGAAGTTTGCAAAGCTCGGTAAGAAAGGAGGTAAGGCGGAATGAAAGTAAAAGATTTTTTCAAGAGCAAAACCTTTAAGTGCGTGCTTGTTCTTCTCGTCATAGCCTTGATAAGCGGCGGACTTCTTTCCGTCTTTTCCGACGTGCTGTCGGTAAGCGAAGAAGAGAGAACCATGCGCGCGATAAAGTCCATTTACGGCTCGGAAGTAGCTTACGAAACGGTGTTCGATTACGAAACCGCTACCGCCGATTTTACTTCGACGGAAACGGGATACGTAGAAAAGGTGTATCTTCTTGCGGACGGAAACTACCTTATGAAAGCCACCGGCAAGAACGGCTACAAAAACGGTATGATTACAGTTTGGGCTATCGTTTCCGCAGGTTCGGACGCCCGAATTACGAGTTTAAGCATAGCGTCCTACGATAAACAAACCCTTATGAGCAAGTTTGACGCAGGTACGGTCGACAAAGCCAAAGATTCCGACGTGGTGGTGAGCGGAGCGACGTATTCGTCGAAAGCTCTCAACAACGCCGTCTCGGCTATCAAATATTACGTAACTAACGTAATCGCCGCATAGGAGGAATTATGGACGGAAAAAAGATTAAAAATATAGCTTTGGACGGACTTTTGCGGAACAACCCTACTTTCCGCCTCGTACTCGGTACTTGTCCTACTCTCGCCCTTACCACCGCCGCGATGAACGGTATAGGAATGGGTCTTGCGGTTACGTTTATTCTTATTTGCAGTAACGTTATTATATCGATGTTAAGAAAGGTTATTCCTTCGGCGGTAAGAATACCGGCGTTCGTACTTATTATAGCGACCTTCGTCACTATGGTGAGAATGCTCCTCGACAAGTTCGTGCCTTCTCTATACGAATCGATGGGCGTGTATCTGCCGCTCATCGTGGTCAACTGTATAATTTTGGGCAGAGCGGAAAGTTTCGCGAGCAAAAACCCCGTCGGATATTCCGCTTTGGACGGACTTTTTACCGGACTCGGATTTACTTTCGCCCTTACTTTTATGGGAATATTCAGAGAAGTTTTAGGTTCGGGAAGTCTTTTCGGAGCGCACCTATGGGATTTCAAGATAGAATTTTTCACTTCGTCGGCGGGCGCGTTCTTCGTGTACGGCGTGTTTATTGCGGCGTTTAACGGAATTTATACGAAAATCGACAGTAAAATACGAGCTTTGCATTACGACAAAATGATGGCTTTGACGGGGGAGGAATTATAGTATGGGAACATTCTTGATGATTATAGTAATGGCGGTGTTCGTCAACAACTTCGTCGTGGTTCAGTTCCTCGGGATATGCCCGTTTTTAGGACTGTCGAAAAGAACTTCCGACGCGCTCGGTATGGGGATAGCCGTCACTTTGGTAATGGCTATTACCTGCCTTATTACCTACCCTATTTACAATTACATTCTCGTTCCGCTCGGACTTGAATTTCTCGAAATAATCGTGTTTATTTTCGTAATCGCAAGTCTCGTGCAGATGCTCGAAAAGGCAATTAAAAAGTTAAGTCCGGGGCTGTATAAAGCTATGGGGATTTATCTTCCCCTTATCACGACGAACTGCGCCGTTCTCGGCGTTGCGGAAATGGTAATCGACCCGTCGCAGATGGCGGGAGTTTTGGGGTCGGCGACGATGAACGTAGGCTACTCGGTACTCTACGGCGTGTTCGCGGGGCTCGGGTTTACCGTGGCGATAGTTTTGCTGTCGGGATTAAGAGAAAAGGTAGATTATCTCGACACGGCGAAGACGATGAAAGGTTTCCCCGTGACGATGGTTACGGCGTGTTTTATCGCGATGGCGTTCTACGTCTTTAACCTTATCTCGCTGTAACGAAGGAGGAAAACGATGATTTTAGCTGCTATATCATGGTCTAAATTGGGAATAGTCCTCGGACTCGTTGCGGGGCTTGCGATAATATTTGCCGCGCTTATTTTGATAGTGACGAAAGTCTGTCATATAGAAGAAGACGAAAAGGTACTCAAAATACTCGAAAACCTTGCCGGGGCGAACTGCGGCGGTTGCGGACATACCGGTTGCGAAGGGTTTGCAAAATCCTTAGCCGACGGCAAAGCCTGCCTTAACGACTGTAAGGCTACCTCTGACGAAGCCAAAGCAATAATAGCGAGAATAAGCGGTATCCCGTTTGAGGCGGAAGACCCCACGATGGCTGTCGTGCATTGCAACGGAGGTATCGACGCCGAAGACAAGTTCGAATACGTCGGCAACGCAGGGTGCAGAAATCAGATGATTTACCACGACGGAAGAAAAATTTGCCAGACGGCGTGCCTCGGCGGCGGCAGCTGCGAAAGAGCCTGCCCCGTGAACGCTATCGCGATTAACGAAAAAGGACTCGCCGAAGTCAACCCCGCAATATGTACCTCCTGCGGAGCATGCATTATGATATGCCCTCGCAATGCGATAGGCAGAATTCCGCAAAAAGCCCGCGTATACGTCGCGTGCAGCTCCCGTTGCCGAGGCAAAGAAGTAATGAACTTCTGCAAAGCCGGCTGTATAGGTTGCGGTCTGTGCGCAAAAAATTGCCCCCAAAAAGCAATAACTATGGAAAACAATCTCCCCGTAATCGACTACTCGAAGTGCGACGGCTGCCTTACCTGCGTGGCAAAATGTCCGAGAAAGTGCATAAAGGAAGTTAAAGCGAAGTAGTTAATTGCCAAGCCGTAGGCTCGGCGTTAATTTCCACTCTTACCGGAGCGGAGTTAATTGCCCTAACGGGCGTTAATTTCCACTTCGTGGAGTTAATTGCCAAAATCAAAGATTTCGGCGTTAAGGATATAAAGATTAAGGCGGAATAGGCGTGCGTTCTATTCCGTTTTTATCTGTAAATAGGGTTTTGTATATCCCGCCCACCC
>CACXFJ010000137.1 GCA_902766965.1 uncultured Eubacteriales bacterium
GGACATCCCGAGGTCACTCAGCTCACCGACTACGCTACCTTCCTTCACGTAGACAGATTCGTCACCGACTGTACCGATACTTCGCATAATCACGTTTTTGCCGACGACGACGTGCAGAAACTTTTACTCTCGGGCGAATACTCTATGACGTTGAATATCCCCGCTACGATAAACTATAAGCCGTATACCGCTACGTTTACGTTTAAGGTCACGGCAAAAGAAGTCGTGGTTTATCTTACCTATGCGCACAGACTTTACGGCGACCCCGAAGTGGAATACAACGATTATAAATACATTACCGACATAACGGCGCACGAAGCGTACATAGACAGCGAAGGCAATCCCGTAGATAAAGATTTCGCGGGGAAGAATACCGTTTACGCGTACGACCCGACTAATCTCGACGGCGGCAATTTCATAATGTATTGCGGTTTCGTCGGCGGTGACGAGATAGATATAAACGACCCCGATCAACGTAACGCCACCGCAATTGTGGAACTTAAAGGCGGCGTGGATAAAGCGGGGCAGGACGGCAGAGTCAAGACTTCGGGCGCGGCTAAACACAATTACGTGTTTAAGTATATCGACGCCGTTTTGTACGTAAGGAGAAAACCGCTAACTCTGTCGGTAGACGCGGTGCAGACCAAAGATTATACCGGACAGCAAGCCGTAATAGATTACGCAATATCGGGCGGACCCGGTAAATTAGGTATGTACGTTATCGGGTACACTCCGACTATCGGCGAAACACCCGTAAAGAATACGGACGAAGACGAAACGCTGACGGAAGTAATAGAATCGGGAGAATATATACTTAAAGTATATGCAAAACCCGACGGCAACGACGCCGACAACTACGCCGCAAGCGAAGAAAGATACGAAGTAAGGCTTACGCTGAATAAAATTAAGATAGGTCTTAAAGAGGGCGTAAAGATAGATACCGTTGAGTACGACGGCGACGAAAACGGTTACAAACTCAACAATTTTAACGACTACTTCGTAGGAATAGGGGCGGACGGAAGCAGCATTACCGCCGAATCCGTATGGGGTAGAGCGACTATTTCCGAAATCCTTAACGTAGCCGATAACGCTCTGTCGGAAAAGGCGATAGACGCGGGTAAGTACACGCTTACCGTAAGAGCGGTAATAACGAACACGGACAATATCTTCTTCGATTCGGCAAGCGCGGATTTTACTTACGGCGACGCTTACAACTGTACCTTCACGATAGAACTTACCATAGAAAAGTCTTCCGATTACACCTTCAAAGTGACCAAGTCGGAAGCGATAAGTTACGTCAACGGTATTTATACGATGATATATAGCGGATACGACGAGGAGAGCGACGTAAACCCCGTCGCGTTCGGCTACGACCTTACGTTCATAAATAAGAATATGAATAACGGCGAAATCAACGTTATCACCGCGATAGACGGAATTCTGTACGCAAACGACTTGTATAAGTACAAAAAGTCTTTACCGTCGGACGTAACCGCAGCGGCAGATATAACAAGAAAAATCGCAGGCGTGAACTATGATGTAAGCGGCAGGAAGAGTCTGCTCAACGTGGGCGAATACAAAATTAAATATTACGTAAATAGCGAAGAAAGCGTAAATTATAACCGAAACTTCGTAAGTTTTGAAAGGGAATATACTTTCGTAATCGAAAAGAAAGACCTTAAAGTCTACATAGAATTCGACGAAGCGGACTTCGACCCGCAGTATAAAGAATACGTTCCTTACAAGATTTACAAGACGCCTAACGCAGAGTTGGAAAAGAAAGCGAAACTCCTTATTACGGGTTGGGTGAGAGAGGAAGGCAATGACCAAAGTATCACTTCGCAAGTCGAGGGAATAACCATAGATTGGACGGAAACGCCCGAAGACGCCGCCGTCAACTCGCAATGCTTTATCGGTACGGTAGGCGGAGTCGCCCCCGGCAACTATTATCTCGACCATTCGGCGACCAAGACTATAAGGATTTTACCTGCGGACAGCAGTATAGTAGTGTACGGCTCGAATAGTTTCGAGTATGCGGGAAGCGAATTCGACGGAGACCTTGCGTATTCCTTCGATAAAATTTACAAATACGATACAGATACGGGCGTTTCGCGTAAAATTCTCGAATACGCCGATTTTAACGAAGATTATATCAACGACCCCGATAAGGCTATACGAACCGCAATAAACAGGTATTTCTATTACGACTATTGCGTGTACGACGGCAGAGAAATAACCCCCGGCGTGTTAAGAATGGCAGGCGTCGAACCGATGAACGAATTTG
Organism: uncultured Eubacteriales bacterium; assembly: GCA_902766965.1. Lineage (GTDB taxonomy): Bacteria > Bacillota > Clostridia > Christensenellales > DTU072 > CAG-1782. The sequence continues at coordinate 2,285 of CACXFJ010000137.1, forward strand.
AAGAAAATATCGGTACAGACGGAATTAAGACAAGGTTCGTCGGAATGTTCGCAGGCGCCGATAAGAATAATATTACCGATGACGATATCGTTCCTTACGACGTATGCAAAGACGTAGGGGAATACGTTTTCGCCATAAGCGTCAACGCAAGTCAGAACTATAAAGCGATTCCCGAAAAGTATTATTACCTTAAAGTGGTTAAGAACAAACTTACCGTAAGCGTAATTACCGATAAAGACCCCGTAACGAATGCTTATATCGACGTAAGCAAAACTTACGACAAGACTTTAAGTTATCCTGTCTATAAGATTAACTACACGGGCTTCGTAGGTGAAGACGCCGAATATCCCAAGTACAAGAACGACTTCTATATTAAACACATATCGGAATATTCCGAAGCCACCGCAGACGGTATTGCGGAATTAGGACTCGTGCATCCGTATTACGAAATTCTTAACTCCGATATGACGGAAGTCGTTACGCCCATCGACGCAGGCGAATATAAAATAAGGATAGCGATAGACGGAGAGGGCAAGTTCGGTATAGCGAGAAACTATGAAATAGTAGTGTCTTACGACGTCGACGGAACCGATCATTATCCAAACCTTATAATAAAACGACGCCCCGTAGCCGTGGAAGCGGGCGAAATAATACAAAAAACTTACGACGCTACGGATAAAGTCGCCGAAGGACTCATAAAGAACAACAATTACGTTTTCACCAAAGTCAACGGCGTGGCGGAATCGGGTATCGTGGACGGCGACGACGTGAGCCTTAATTTCGACTTGGCTCAAAGTAAGTTCGGCAGAATAAACGTTCTCGACGAAAACGGCAAGAATTCGCTTATCGACGTAACCGCAGTCTTAACCGCGGAAAACAGTATCAGCAACGACAACTATATCTTATCCTTTGCGGATAACAAAATCATTCTCAAAGGTCAGATAGTTCCCGCGACGGCGGATATACGTTTTTACAGCGATAAGGAACACAAGAATTTGATTAGTATCCGTCACGAAGTGACTTACGACTCGGAAAAACACCCCGTAGAAGCGATGGTAAAGGGCGTGCTTCTGACCGACGGAACTTACGAAAAAGTAAATCATACGTTAGTCTATATCTGCGACGCCATTCACTATAATTCGACCGAAGCTCCTTCACTTGCGGAGACCTATCAGGTTCAGCTTACCGTTACCGACACCAACTACGTTTCTTCGCAAAAAAGTGTAGAACTTATTATTCATAAAGCGGAAGTCGACATAGTGTTCGGCGGCGACATAGTACAGGTATACGGAGCGGTAGACGGCGGTCTTACGGCGAAAGCCATGAAAGACTTCAAAAATTCTCGCTTCTCGTCCGACCTTACGGTAAACTATTACGACGGCGACGGAAACTACGTCTCCGACATCAGAGTCGCCGACGCGGGAGAATATACGGCGGTAGCCGAATTCGGCGGTAACGCGAACTTCGACGCAAAACGCGGCGAAACCGCTTTCACGATAAAACGCAGAGAAACGAGAGCTACGTTTAATATGCATTCCGGGTACCCGTATACGGGCAAAGAAGTATCCGTAGACGTGTATTTTGATTACAACGGTAAGATTTATCGACCTGATTTGATTTTTGATTACGTAGACGCAGACGGAACGAGCCACACTTATAATTACGGCGAGGAAAGGCTGAGCGACAAGTATCCCGTAAACGTAGGTCGCTATCTCGTGTCGATAAATAACAGTATGAAAAACTTCGATATAGTAGACGATTACAAAGTGCCGTTCGAAATAACGAAAGTCACCGTCACCGTGAAAATAAAAGACTATACCGTAACCGAAGGCGCGTCTATTACTCCGTCTTTCGACGTAACGGGCGCGGTCAATTCCGAAAGCCTGAACGCGGTATTTACCGCGATGCCCGCGATAAATTATTATTCGGTAACTAACGGTGAAAAAATCGACGGACAACCCGTAAACGCAGGCGTGTACAGAATGACGCCTTACGGCGGAGCATCGCAGAACTATAATATAGAATATAAACACGGTATTCTAAACGTAAATCAGAAATTGCTCAATAAATCGGTCAGCAACAGTAAGTTTGCGACGACGGGAGAAGTTCTTATAGAGGGTTCTTTCGACAGCAACGTTAGTTTAATCGTGCGTACCGCCGACACCATAGAGTATAACCAGTACGTCACCGTATTCGAATCGGCTCGTCTTACCGATGGAAGTCTTAAAGACTATTCCGTGTTCGACGTGTACTATCTCAAATTAAGTAACGGCAGCGTGGTAGCCTACGGCAACGACTCGATGGTAATCAAGATTAAGGCTAAATATTATTTCGACGCTTTCCCGGCGAACGCCGAAGCCGAAAACAAATATTACGTTGCGAGAATATCCAACGAAGGCACGGTAGAACTTATCGAAGCCGCGAGAGAAGGCGATTATCTCGTGTTCTCGACCGACAAGCTCGAAGCGTTCGCTTTGCTTGCCTCTGCCGATACCGCGGTTATTAAGACCGATAAAAAATACGATTGGCTTTTGTACGTCGGCATAGGCGTGGGAGTAGTGCTTATTGCGGTGGCGTTGATTATAGTTAAAGTGAGGGAATAATGCGTAGAAAGGCGATTTGTTTAATCGGAATACCGATATTGTTTATCTTAATGGCGGCGGCTGTATTTTGCGGGTTGTCGTATAGAGCTACCGCCGACGCAAGTTCAGTCCTTACGGTAGAACAAACGGAAAAAGTCGAATATTGCGGCAAAAACTTTATTACCGGCGACGGGAAATTCAGTTCTTTCGGCGGAGAAACCGAAGTAAAAAATCCCCTTTTCGACGCTCTTACTTTTACGCTTGACGGCGAAAAGGTAACGGTGGAAAGAAATAACATGACTTTTGAAAACACAGCCGAAATACGCTTGCCCGACACGTATTCGCGTGCAATTACGGTGAATATCGGCGGAGAAAATTATACCGCTACGGCTAATCTTACCGTGTCGAAAAAGAAACTCTACGTTTCCACAAAAATAAACGGAGAAAGCTATTGCGAGGTAAACGAGGGAGAAGCATACCGTACGTCGGTAGTTTACGACGGCTTCGTCGAGGGCGACGACGTAAATTCTCTCGACGCTCCCGCTATCATTCAAAGAGAACCTAAGCTCCCCACCACGGGCTTTTTGCTTGTGCCGGAGCTTGCGCAGAGTTCGGTTTACGAGTTCGTTTACGTCGGAGCGACGATAGTCATAAATCCTAATCCCGACACCGAGCGGACGTATGAAAACGGCGGAGAAACCGCCCTTATATTGCGCGGTAGTTTCAGCCCGTATTATACGTTGGAATTCTTCGACGTGGGGATAAACAAAGCCAACCCGAAATACGCCGCCATCAACGAAAAAATAGAGAAGTATTTCGGTAACAACAGGGTATTCGAAGAGTATGAACAAATCGACGCTTACGTGATAAATATGTATCTCGACGGAGAATACGCCGAAATTACGGATCAGATTAACGTCCGCATAAAAGTTCCGTCCAAATACGCGGATAAGAAATATTATAGGATTATCCACTTCGACAACGACGGTTCGTACGAATTCATTAACGCCTCTTACTCCGACGGCTACGTATCGTTTACCACGACAGACCTCGGCGAGTTCGTTTTGCTCACTCCGATAGAAGGAGCTAATACGGTGGTCATTGTCGCAATTTGCGTGTCTATAGTGGGCGTGGCGGTGCTTGCGGTCTTGCTTTTCGCTATTTTCAGAAGAAAATATTAAAATGGAATTTATCGTAAACGGCGTGGAATTGAGGGAGGCAAATTATATAGAATTTTGCGATTTTTTAGCAAAAAACGGAAGCGAAAAGAAAGCCGAATTTGACGCAAAAATCATAAAAACCGCAATGAAAATTTACGGTCTTACGGCTAAACAAATAGCCGAACTGACCAAATATCTATTAAACTGCGATAGTAAACTCTTCGATTATCCCTCCGATAAAATCTACGAAATTACCCTTTTGCAAGGGCTTGTCGTAGTCAAAAATAAAAATACCGCTTTATCCGAAAAACTTATCGAAATTAAAAATTGGGCGAAAAATATCGACAATTGGGCGCACGTAGACTGCGTATTATCCAAAGTTTATTGTCCGAAAAAGGATAGAAACGAACTATTTTCGTTCGCTTTACGACAGGCGAAAGAGAAAGACGAGTTTCAAGCGAGATGCGGAATAATAATTTTGTTTTCGTTTATGTCGGACGAGTATATAGCCGAGATATTTAAGCTGTTCGACGGATTAGAGTACGGAAGATATTACGTCGATATGGCGGTGGCGTGGTTTTGCGCGACGGCTCTTATCCGCTATAAAAACGAAACTTTGCTATTTCTCGAAAATTCCGAAAAAATCAATGATTTTACGTATATCAAAAGTTTGCAAAAAGCGAGAGAAAGTTATCGCATTTCCGCCGAGGATAAGGCGTATTACAAAACGCTTATTGCCGAGAAGAGGAAGAAGAAACGTATTTGCTTTTAATACGAAGAGAAGCGGGCTTACGGTTCGCTTTTTTGTAATCGTTTTTTATAAATAATATATCTTGTAATTGCTATAAATGTATGATATAATTTAATAAATATTACTATGCCACAACTATGCCCTTTTTCGGGCGGAGGAATAAATGAAGAAAAGACTGATATTTATTACAGCAATTTTATTATTGGCAGGGTGCTTGTGTCTGAGCGCCTGCGCCGAAGGAGAATCGCCGATAGAGAGTATCGTCGTGACTACGATGCCCGTGACTTCGTATTATCGCGGCGACGCGTTCGACTTCAATAATGCTGCAATAACAGTTTACCGCGAGAACGGTTCCGTTTCTACGGTGGCTCTCGATTCTTCGATGATTTCCGATTTCGACAGTCAGAAAATAGGGGAACAGATTCTGACGGTAAGATACGGCGCAGCTTCCGCTTACCTAAAAGTCACCGTCTCTAACGCTCCTATCGAAAAAATAACGGTAGTCGACGGCGATTACAAAAAGACTTACGTTCAGGGACAATCTTTAAGCGTGGACGGTATGTCCATTACCGTTTTGTACACCAACGGTTTTTCGGAAACTTTACCCGTGACCGAAGATATGATAAGCAATTTCGACGCGACGCAGCCCGGTTTTCGTCAGCTTATAGTGACGTACGGCGGAGCCACCGCCTTGTGCGAAATCGAAGTGGAGCCGAAGTCCATTTTCTCCGTCGGGATCGAAGCCCCGACCAAAGTAAACTACGTCGTGGGCGAAAAGATAGATTTCGTCGGAGCGAAACTTTTCGTTTCGTACAACAACAATACTTCCGAATGGATAGACGTGCTTAAAGGCGGCGAATATTTCGACAAAGATAATTTTTTCGTAAAGATTAACGGAGAACTTACCGATACGTTTACGACGGCAGGCACGATAGTTTACGTTACCGTCGGATACAAAGGTTTCACCACCGAATTTATCGTTACGGTAGAAGCCGTTAAAGCGAAAAAGATAGAATCGGTCGCTCCCGTCAAAAATCAACCGAGAGATAACGCGGGCGGAGTAGACCTTTCGGACGCGGCTATAAAAATGACTTATAACAACGGCGTGGAAGAAATCGTTTCGTTGACCGACGAAAGAGTTACCGTCGACTGGCAGGAATTCGATATTACCAAAAACGGAACTTACGGAATAAAAATCACGTGCGACGGTCTGTCTATTACGCAGGACGTCAAGGTTGTGGAACCCGTCGAAAAAGAATTGATTATCGACGTCGGCGACAGAATTTATTACCGCGACGGCAAGGATATAGACGTCACCGAGTGGCAGTGCAGAATACGCATGACCAACGGCAATTTTAAGGCGTTCGAAGGCGGAGCCACCGTGTCGAACGTTACTGTCGATATGCTCGCGGACGAGTACGACTTTTCTACGGGAACGGCGGGAAAACGCAGTTACGAATTAAGATATTACCTTAGCGACGGCGTTGAGTATATAAGCAAAGTCGTGGAAATCGAAGTCGCCGAAAAGTTCGTTTCCGAAATAAAAAGTTTCGTTGCTCCTTCGAGAAAGGTATATAAAACGGGCGAAACGCTCGCTTTAAGCGACGGAAGCGTCACGATAAGATATAACGACGGCTCGGAAAAGACGGTTACGCTCACCGCCGACATGACGGAGAACCCCGTTTCGGACTATACGCGGACCGCGGGGAGAAATATCAGAGTAACTTTCGTATATACCGACGCGAAATACCCCGGTACCGTTACGTTCGGGTACGATGTTATCGTAATTAAAGAAGTTTCTTCCTTGTCCGCGGAAACGGGCGAAGTCAAATCGAATTACGTTTTGGGAGAAAGTTTCGTTTCGGACGGTCTTGCCGTTTACGTTAAGTACGCCGACGGAACGACCGATACCTTTACCGATTTTTCGGGGGCGGAATGGACCTTTGAAAATACCGAATATACGGCTACGGGCAGGGTGGTTACGAGAGCGTATTACGGCGACTTTTCGCACGGTTACTTTGCGGAAATCCCCGTCACCGTCACCAACGACGTCGTTAGCGTGAACTTTTTCGGCGGATTTTCCGATTTCGGACAGGTGACGGAAGGTCTCGCAATAAGTATTCCGACGGAAGCGAAGTTGCTTGTAGTAAGACAAAACGGAGACAACGAAACCGTAAATATCGTCGCAGCAATGCTCGATTACGACAGACTCGATTATACGCTCGGCGAAAGAACGGTCAAAGTAAAGTACGATGAGAAGTTCACTCTCGACGCAAAAGTCACCGTAATAGCAAGAAGGATATCCGTCCTTACGGTAAAGACCGAGCCTGCGAAGACGGTTTACGTCGCAGGAGAAACGGAACTCGACCTAACGGGGTTACAGGTATCCGTAACGTATAACAACGGTACGGAATATATCCTTAACGCCGACAATATTTCGTATCTGTCGACCGACGGAGAATATACCCTCTACGAGACGACCGAAGCGATAGCAAGAAAACTTTTCGTCAAGATAAGCGTTCTCGATACGACTTTGGAGGACGGAAAACTCAATATAAAACAGGTTATAAAAGTAATAGTTACCGATACCGTGACCGACGAAAGCGCGGAATGCGAATTCTCGGTGAACTGTTACAAGGACGTAATAAAGAAGATTTCTTTCGGGATAGAGGGAGAAACTTCTTACACCGTTTACGCCTTTGAACGCGAAGATTTCGTTTTCCCGACAGGCGCGTTTATAAAAGTCGAATATCTTAACGTTCCCGACGCGGATACCGTAAGGATAGCCGACCTTTCCGAAAACGATTATACGGTGGAGGGTTACGACAAAAACGTCGCGGGAGAACAATCCGTCGCTATAAACTATCTCGGATTGCAGTGCAAGTTCGTCGTGTCCGTCAAAGAAAAGATTTTCAAAGACCTTATAGTAAGTCCCGATACCGTCACGGTGAAGGAAGGAATGAACATTCCCGCCGACGCGTTCACGATTAAAGCTCATTTCGTAAGAAACGACGGTACGGAATACAGCCCCGTGTACGAACAGGCGATAAGTTTAAGTAACGTTACTTGTTCTTTCGACCCGACTAAAGTCGATTTCGGCGACAACGACAGCGTCACGCAAACGCATACTATTGTCTATAACGGCGACGAGTCGAAAGCGCAGACCGTCATGGTCACTATTACTCGTAAGAAAGCCGTAAGCGTCACTATGCAATCTTATCCGAAAGTCGTCTACGTAGAAAACGAAACCGCTTTGTCTTACGAAGGCGGTACGGTAATGGTCGAGTACGACAACGGTTACAGCGAAGTTTTGAGACTCGACAGTAATCTTATAGAAATAAATTCGCAGGAATTCGACCCGAGCGAAATCAACGGCGGCAGCGACAGAACGGCCACTATTTACGTTACGTTCGAAGACAAAACGGGCAAAAAAGTGCAGACTACTTACGAAGTCACCGTAAAAGACAGACATAATCTCGTTACCGATTTCGGAACTACCGAATCCAACCCGAAATTCAGTTTCGAATACGGTACGGGAAAGGACGCTCGTCCCGATTTCTCCGTGATAGGGTACAGAACCTTTAACGGCAGTCCCGTAGAACTTATTAACGGCAGCACTTTCGAGAACGGCGCCGGTTCTTTATTCAGCGTTTATTACCTTAACGAAAACAACGTTAAGTTCACCGAATGGCCCACGGCGGTAGGCAATTACACCATGGTCATCGAATTTGTCGGCGACGCCGCCAACAACCCGTATCTTAACGATTCCGTAAAGATAGACATCGTTCCGAAAAACATCGCTGTTATAGCGGAGGACGCAGAAATAACTTTCGGCGAAAGCAGAAGCGAATTCACTTTCGGATGGAACGCGTCCAAGTATATAAATAACGGCGGAGCGGAGAGTTATCCCGACGGTAATCCGTTGGTTTACGGCGAAACGCAGGACGAAATCGTCACTATCAAGTTCTCGATAGTAGACGCGGCGGGCAGAAGTTATACTTTCGAGAAGTTCTCGACCGCGTTCGTCAACGCTATTCCCGCGGGAACGTATAAATTAGTTCCCGCCATCGACCAAAGCCTGTCGGATAACTACGAAGTCAAGTCGTTCGTTCCCGCCACGCTGACGGTAGCCGCGAAGAAGATAAAGATAGCCGCGGAAACACACACGAAAGTTTACGGCGAGAGGGATATGCGTTTCCGTTACAGAGCGTACGAATATAACGCCGCCACTTCCGGGTACGATATTCTTATAGGCGGTTATTACGACGGTTGCGACGGAGCGATTACTCTTTATAAAAACGGGGAAGAAAGCTACGTAGACAGTATAGCTTCCTACACGTTGCAAAGAAGCGACGCGTCGTCGGAAAACGTAGGAACGTACGCAATATTACGCGGCGCGGACGGATATATCAAAAACTACGAAGTGGCGGAATACGAAGGGGCAGATTTCACAATAACCCGCAAGAAAGTCACTCTCGACGCGACGCAAGCTCCCGATTTCAGAAAATACGGCGAAAATTACAAAGGAGAGTACGCAAGACAAGAGTATTTATTCTCCTTGTCCGACGGACAGGAACTTGCTTTTGAAGAAACTTTCGTCTCGATTTTTGCGGAGTTAATCGATTATGCAAAAGCATTTGCCGAAAATAAAATCACTATAGAAGTTTATTCCGCCGCAAATCCCGAAGTTAAAATTACCGACTTTGCGCCCGACCAGACTTGCTCGGCAGGGAATTATATCGTCAAAATAAAGATAATAAGCGGCATCGCAGACAATTACGAAACGACTGTAAACGACCTTTCTTTTACCGTTTTACCGATGGAAGCGTCAGTATCGGTCAAGTCCGGCGCGGTTACTTACTTCGACGTAGCGGACGGCGCGTCTGCCGGAGAAGGATACAGCGAATGCGTCGCGTTATATGAAGTCAGTTTCAACGATAGGTATAACGCCGAAAAAGCCGTCGCTCCCGTAATCACGTTCAAAAAACCGTCCGGTAACGCCGTCGGGAAATACGAAATTACGTTAGCCGACAGGACTTTTGCCGAAAATCCGAATTACAACTTTACGATTAAGGGCGATTTTGCCGAATACGTCGAAAAGACTTATGTCGGAACCGCTTACGAAACCCTCAAAGACGAGGTAAGAGAAGAAGAAGCGAATAAGGCGTATATAATAGTTACTCCCGCGGAATTTACTTTCGACTTCGCAAAATCCGAAGTTTACGCAAGAAAATCCTCGATAGTTCCCGACGTAAGTTTCGATTTCGGCGGCAAATCGCTGCCCGACGTCGCGAAAGCCGAATTGCGGAATGCGATTACTTTCGGATTTACTAACAAAACTCTCGCCCGTTCGGGACTCGGATACGTCACTACGGACGGTTACGACGGAACGGTAGCTTACGACTATTTCGCTAACGGCGTCAGCCGTAATTTCGTTACGGGCAGCCTTTCGGAAGAAAATAATCTCGCCGTATCGAGATACGTTCTTTTCGGAATTGCCGAGGAGAGAAGAGAGATTTATAATGATACTTTCGAATACGAAGTTACGCCGATAGTCGTCGAAGTCAACCCGCTTAACGAGAGTTTCGACTACACGGGCAAGGTTTACGACCAACACGGAGCCAACGCAAAAGGCGTGGCTATATCCGCGCCTACCGTTTGCTCGGGCGACGTACTGAGCGCGACGTATGAAGTTTCCGTAAAATATTACGGCACGGACGGTTTCGTCAAGGGCGAATTCGTAAGGGAAGCGGGCGATTATAAAATAACAGTCACCGATTTAGGTAACTACAACTATATAAGAAGCGAGGCTTCGGCAAGTTACGTTTGCGAATTTACGATAAACACCGTTATGTTGGAAGTTACGCTCACCACAGCGGAGGACTATAACGGAGTGTACTCGGTAAAAGGAAATTACACAGGCAGAGCCGATACGAGAGTTATGGACAACGTGTGGGTAGAAGGCGGAGCGGACGGAGCTTATTTCTCCACCCAAACCCAAGCGATAGTAAACGAAACCACTCTTACGACCCCTCCCAACAATTTGAGAATAGAACCGTACTATCTCGACAACGGCGTGGAAAAAACTCCCGTCAACGCAGGTACCTACGATTTCAGATGGAGCATAAACGCCGAATACGTAAACTATTCCGTTCGTTTCGTCAAGAAAAACGCGGCGGGTACTTACGAAGATTACGAATATAAGTACGTCATTACTCCGAAACAAATCGACGTCCTCAATATGGCGGAAGTAAACAGTAAAGTTTACGACGGCGAAGCCCCCGCAATAACGAACACGACGCAGTTGGTTATCGACGGAGCGGTCGGCAGCGACAAAATAACGGGAGACGATATTAAGTTCACCTTCGTAAGAGATATGGACTACGTTCCCGAAAATCTTCGTACGCTTATCACTGCGGACGACCTTACTTCGGCAGGCAGATACATAATGTCCGCTTCTTCCGACAAAACCGACAACTATTATTTCAAACTCGACGAAACATATTATTACATTAA
>CACXFJ010000138.1 GCA_902766965.1 uncultured Eubacteriales bacterium
AAGCGTTGGAGAAAGTCGGACTTTTACACAAGTGGAACAAACGCCCCAACGAACTTTCGGGCGGACAAATGCAGAGGGTGGCTATCGCGAGAGCCATAGTAAACGAACCCGATATTCTGTTGGCCGACGAACCCACGGGGGCTATCGACAGCGAAACTTCGGTTCAGATTATGGAAATTCTTAAAGACATATCGGCGACGAAACTCGTAATTATGGTCACCCACAACGCCGAACTCGCCGAAAAGTATTCCACGAGGGTAGTAAGATTTTTGGACGGCGAAATAGTGGGGGATACCGACCCGTACGAAGCAGAAGACGAGCCGACGGAAACGCCCGCCGAAAAAAAGAAAAAACGTAAAAAAGGCGTAACGATGTCCTTTTTTACCGCGATAAAACTATCGTTCAAGAACCTTATCAATAAAAAAGGAAGAAGCGTTCTTACCGCGATAGCGGGGAGCATAGGGATAATAAGCATCGCTCTTATCTTAGCGTTAAACAACGGTTTCGGAACGTACATAAGCGACTTCGAAAGGCAGTCGATGTCGAAGTATCCCATCACCGTGTCGTCGGGCGAAGCGTCGGTTGTGTCGGCGTTCGAGGAGTTTTTGGGCGGCGATATATTGGACGGCGATTCGCTCAATCTCAACTCTATGCTTAACGTGCTTACGGGCGACGATACCGACAGAGAAAAGTATTCCGCCGAAGAAATAGTCCATATATACGGGCAGTTTACGAAACTTTTTACCGCTATGCAGGAAAAACTATCGAAAACGACCGAAGTAAGCAAGTTCAAAAAACACGTTGAAAGCGACTTCGACAAAAACCTTGCCACCGTAAAGTACGACTATTCGATAAATATGACTATCTATAACAAAGTCGTGACGACCGATTCGAATACGGGAGAGGAAAAGACGAGCTATAATCTCATGAATCCGCTTTCCGAAAGCGCTACGATGGCGCCGCTACTTAAAATGCTGGTGGGAAGCACGGAAAACGAGGCTATGATAGCCGGGATAAAAACCGCTCTCGACACTTTCGCTTTCTGGGACGAAATCATAGCCGACGAAGAAACGATTAACGCGCAGTACGACGTAATTAAGGGCAGCCTTCCTAAAAATATGAACGAAATAGTCCTCGTCGTGGACGAATACAACCAAATAACCGACTTCGACGCTTTCGCCCTTAACGAAATGAACCTTGCGAGCCTTATCCTTGCGTTGACCGTGCCGAGTACCCTCGATTCCTACGACAAGGCATTCGACGAAATTCTTACGAAAGAGTATTATATTTTGCCTACGAGCGCGGAATATCTTTACGACGAAGGCACGGGCTTGTATACGGGCGTTCGGGACGGTAGTTCGGCGGTTCTTAATCCTATTATAGAAAGCAAAGGTATCCCCGTCAGAATTTCGGGCATAGTGAGACCGAAAAAAGGAATAAACGGCGGCTGTATCAACGGCGTAATAGGATACACGTCCGAACTCGGCAGTTATATTATGGAAGACGCCAACGGCAGCGATATTGCCGTAAAATACGTCGAACAGTACGAAAAATATCTTTCCGCCGCCGAGACGGTAAAGGGAATTTTGGCAAAAATGTCGGCAGATTCCGAATATCAACCCACTATGGAAGAAAGGGCAGCCACTATGACTTTCAAGGCGGGAATAAAAAATCTCGTCACCGGCGAAAGTATGGACGTAAGCGGATATAAAAACGTCATGAACAAACTTAACGCGAGGGATTACGACAACCCGTCTTATATCTATTTTTATCCCAACCGCATAGCAAACAAGCACAACATAGTCAAGTTTATAGACGATTTTATCGCAAAGCAAAAAGCCGAAGAAGAAGCCGCCGACAAGTTGGCGGAAGAAAAAGGCGAAGAAAAATCCGACGTAACTTACGTAATAGAATACAAAGACAATCTCGACTCGGTGGTGAACGAACTCAATTCGGTGGTCGATACGATAACGTATATTCTGGTGGCGGTAGCCTGCGTTTCGGTCGTGGTGACAATGCTCCTTATCGCGATAATAATGTACATTTCGGTACAGGACAGAACGAGAGAGATAGGAATAATGCGTGCCATCGGAGCAAGAAAAACCGATATAAGCAACATTTTCAATACGGAAACCATGCTGTTAGGTCTTGCGTCGGGGATAATAGGAGCGTCGATAGCATTTATATTGCAGTTCCCGGGGAACCTTATTTTAAGTAAAATAAACAATATGGCAGGACTTCTGCAAATGGCGTGGTGGCACCCGTTGGTTTTGGTAGGCGGAGCGGTCGTTATTACCGTAATAAGCGGACTTATCCCTGCGGCGATGGCGGCAAAAAAAGCGCCCGTAGTCGCCTTGCGTACCGAATAGGGGGGAGTATGCCTATTGAATATCTGAAAACCGTTTACGGAAACGAAGTAAAAAACCTGCCCCGCACGAAAATAGCTTTACCGCCTCGTTTAAGGAAATTTTCGTACGAACTTGTAAGCGTGACAGGGAAAAGAACCGTTCTCGTTTCGGGCGAACGGTTCGACGAATACGCCGAAATAAAAAGCATTATAGAAGAGTTTTTCGACGCGGAAGCCGTGGCGGTCATCGACGAAGAGACGAAAAAGCTCGAAATATTTTTCGAAAGGGAAACGCCGTATATAATAGTCGGAAAAGAGTGTAATATTTAATAACAAAAAAACGGAACGACGAAGTTCCGTTTTTTTAACGTAAGGTCGATTTTTCAGAGAAGTTCTATCCCTGCGTTTTTGCAGGTAAGTTCGGTTTCGGTATCCCAAACCGAGCATTGTACTTCCCCGATGTGAGCTTTATTGAGTAAAAGCATGCAGAGTCTCGACTGTCCTATACCGCCGCCCATAGTAAGGGGGAGTTCTCCTTTTTCGAGAGCGGAATGGAAGGGAAGAGACAGTCTGTCGAGGCAGTCGGATTCGGTAAGCTGAGATATTAAAGACTCTCTGTTTACCCTTATTCCCATCGAAGAAATTTCAAACGCGCGGTTAAGTACGCGGTTATAGAACATTATATCGCCGTTTAATTTCCAGTCGTCGTAGTCGGGGGCTCTGCCGTCGTGTCTTATGCCGGAACGGAGTTTTCCGCCGATTTGCGTTATAAACACCGTGCCGAATTTTTTCGTTATTTCGTCTTCCCGTTGTTTCGGCGTAAGGTCGGGATAAAGGTCTTCGAGTTCCTGCGTGGAGATGACTTTTACGTTGCGGCTTATACCGCAGTCTATCCCGTAGCGATTTTTTATTTCCTCGGCTGTGTCGCAGATGACGTCCACTATTTGTTTTACCGTCATCACGAGATATTCCGCGTTGCGGGTAGAATCGGTTATTATTTTTTCCCAGTCCCATTGGTCGACGTAAACCGAGTGCAGATTGTCGAGTTCTTCGTCGCGGCGGACGGCGTTCATATCGGTATAGATACCCGTCAGGGGAGCAAAACCGTATTTGTACAGAGCGTATCTCTTCCATTTTGCGAGAGAATGGACTATTTCCGCCTGTTTGTCGGCGGCTTTTATATCGAATTTTACGGGGCGTTCGACGCCGTTAAGGTCGTCGTTCAGTCCGCTGCGAGAATCTACGAAAAGCGGTCCGGACACTCTCATTAAGTTAAGCGCGGCGGACAGTTTTTTCTGAAAGTTCGACTTTATGAAAGAAATCGCTTCCTGCGTCTTGTAGAGGTTCAAGGCGGACTCGTATCCGTCGGGAACGTAAGTTTTCGACATAATATGCCTCCGTATTGTGACAAAAATTTATCTAATTATAACCTCTATAATGACTTTTGGCAAGAAACCTCGGGTAAAACGATAAAAATACAGGTAAAATACAAGTAAAAATAACTTTTTTACGGTATAAATGAGAATAACGGGCTATTGACAAACCATAAAGATATGGTTATAATAAGTAATTAGTTATAAATGTTTAATGAGATGATGCGAACGGCTCATTGGGCAGGATATAGTTAATATTGAATTTAGGAGGTAATAATGTTAGGCAATCTTATCGCCGCTTTGGGAACGGGCGCGTGGATTGGCTTACTGGCTGCCGTAGCGGTAATCACGCTTGCGGCGGGCGCGGTGGCAATGCTTTTCGGATATAAAAAATACGTTGCGAAAAAAGTAAACGATTCCAAAGACGAAGCTACCCGCATAATGGAAGAAGCCCGTATAGAAGCCAAAACCATGCGTAAGGAAGCGTTGCTCGAAGCGAAAGACGAACAATTAAGGTTGCGTAACGAGTTTGAAAAAGAGACAAGACAAAGACGAAGCGAACTCCAGAAACAGGAAAACAGACTTAATCAGAAAGAGGACGCCCTCGATAAAAAGGAACAGGCTATGGACGCCAAGCTCGACGCCGTAGAAAAGACCAAAAAGAATATCGAGGAAAGAGAAACCAAACTAAAAGAGATGGAAGCCGACCTCGGCAATCAGCACGAAAAAATGCTCGCGGAACTCGAAAAAGTAGCGGGCATGACGGCGGGCGAAGCCAAGGATATGCTTATTACCGAACTTACCGACGACGCAAAACGCGACGCGGCGGTTTTGGTAAAGGAAATCGAAGCTAAAGCCAAAGAGGAAGGCGAAAAGAGAGCTAAAAACATAGTCGGACTGGCTATTCAGAAGTGCGCGGTAGATCACGCCGCCGAAACCACCGTCAGCGTGGTAGAACTTCCGAGCGAAGAAATGAAAGGTCGCATTATAGGAAGAATGGGACGTAACATCAAGGCTCTCGAATCGGTGACGGGCGTCGACATAATAATAGACGACACTCCCGACGTAATCACCCTTACCGGTTTCGATCCGGTGAGAAGAGAAATCGCTCGGCTTACTTTGCAGAAACTGGTCAGCGACGGCAGAATTCACCCCGGCAGAATAGAAGAAGTAGCCGACAGGGTGAGAAAAGACATCGAAAATCAGATTAAGGAAGCGGGAGAACAAGCCGTGTTCGACGCGGGACTTTTCGGTATTCACCCCGAACTCGTCAAGTTGCTCGGCAGAATGAAATATCGTACCAGCTACGGACAGAACGTGTTGAAACACTCTTTGGAGGTATGTTTCCTCGCAGGTTTAATGGCGCAGGAATTGGGCGCGGACGTAAAGGTGGCTAAACGCGCGGGACTTTTGCACGACATCGGCAAAGCCGTCGACCACGAATACGAAGGCACGCATATACAGATAGGCGTTGAACTCGCCCGCAAGTACAAAGAAAAAGAAGAAGTGGTTCACGCCATAGCGGCGCACCACGGCGACATCGAAGCAAAAACGTTGGAAGCGATTATAGTTCAGGCGGCGGACGCAATAAGCGGCGCTCGTCCGGGCGCTCGTCGCGAATCCCTCGAAAACTATGTAAAACGTCTTGAAAAATTGGAAACTTTGGCAAACTCGTTCGCAGGAGTCGATCAATCTTACGCCATTCAGGCGGGAAGAGAAATCAGAGTCATCGTAAAACCGGAAGTAGTGGACGATTCCACGACGGTGTTCCTCGCAAAAGAAATCGCGCAGAAACTCGAATCGGAATTGGAATACCCCGGTCAAATCAAGGTAAACGTAATAAGAGAATTGCGTAGCGTTGAGTACGCAAGATAGTTTATCCTTATCGACAAAGAAAAAAGCCGCTCGGTATCGGGCGGCTTTTTGTTGAGTCCGAACAAACCGTTCGGACAGAAGAAAACTATATTTCGGAGTAGTTTTTAACTAATAGATAAATAGTATCTGTAATAAAAAGGGAACGCGTCGGCGGCGGAGAGAAAATACCACGTTCCGTCGCGTATTACTATCAAAAAGTCGTCCCCTTTCGCTATTCCGACGCTTATTGTCTTTCCGCCCGTTTTCGCGGTCGCTCCGTCGGATAAAAATTCGGTTTTTATTTCAGACAAAAGCCCTTTTTTTCTGCGGTCGTTTACAAGAGTTCTTTTCGATTTCATTTTTTCTCCTTTAATTCTTGCTTTTTGTCGGTTATGCGGCGTTGACGGCGGGATAACAGGTCGCCAAATATTCGACGGTTTCGTCGGCGGGGAGGGAATAGGTAGCTCCGTTCCTTATCACTATTACCATAGGTATCTTTTCCGTATTCATCGCGTCGTCTTTGTATCTCGGCTCGAATATAGGACAGCCGCGCCAGTTTTTCAGCCGTACCACTTTGTCGTAATCGAAAATTTTCGCAAAGTATAACGCCATTTTCTTCAACTTCTTATCTTTTATCTTTCCTTTCATTTTTATCTCCTTTTTCGTTCGTCGTACCTTAATTATAGTGGTTTTCAGGGGAGCGGTTGTCCGTTTTATTGTACAGCCTCAACGTTTGTCGAAAAAATACTCCGTATTGAAAAAAGTCGTTCGCAGTGATATAATTTTTTTTAGAAAAATATAAGGAGAACGCATTATGAAAATTATCGTTGCGGGAGCAGGAATAGGCGGATTATACGCGGCGTATCTTTTTGGAAAGAAAGGGCACGGCGTGACGGTTTACGAAAGGACGGACTGTCTTGAAAATATGCGTTACGACTGGCACGACGACGCTAATCCGACGGCGATAAAAAATCTCGGAATAAAAATCCCGAAAGAGAGTTTTCCGAAAAAGGACTGGACGTTTATTTCCCCTTGCGGCAATACTCTCGGAATGACTCAATCGGACGGAAACAGGGACTTTTCGATAGAAAGACGACCGTTTAACAAAGTTCTTTACGGAATGGCTAAGGAATATTCCGACGTGGTTTTCGGAAAGGAAATAAAATCTGCGTACATAGAAGACGGGACGGTTTGCGGAGTGATTTTTGCCGACGGCGGCGTGGAAAAATGCGACTTAGTTATAGACTCCTGCGGCGTGGACAGCCCGATAAGAAGGAGTTTGCCCGTTACTTACGGAATAGACGGAGACGTGGGCGAAGAGGGCGTTTTCGCGGCGTACAGAGCCTTTTACGACGCCGTACCCGACGCGGAAGTCAGGTACACAAATAAGGTGTATATGAAACATCTCGGCAAGCAGGGAATATCCTGGTGCATAGTCGATAACGACCCCACTAAAATTAACGTTCTCGTCGGAAGAATAGGCAAACTTAATAAAGAAGAACTTAATCTTTCCCTTGCCGAATTAAGAAAAGACAACCCCGTTCTCGGCAAAAAGCTCGAAAGGGGCGGAATAGTATGCAAAATCCCCGTAAGGCGTCCGCTCGACGTAATGGTAGCCGACGGATACGCGGCGATAGGCGACGCGGCGTGTATGACCGTACCCCTTATAGGCAGCGGAATAGTGACTTCGTTGTACGCGGCGAAGTACCTTTTCGAAGCGGTCGGCGACGGAAACGACTCGTCGGCAGGGAAGTTGTGGGCGTATCAATATAAAGTGTACGCCGATTTCGGCGCGCAGCATTGCGGAGTCGATTACCTTAAAAATTGGCTGTTAAGACAGAAAAATTCCACCATAGATTGGATTTTCGGTTCGGGAATTATGAACAACCGCGACTTGCAGGAAACGAGCGTAGGAAAACTTATCAAACTTACCTTTAAGGACGTAGCGGAAAAATTAAGAAAAGGTTTTACCCGCCTGCATCTTCTTATACCTATGGCGTTAATGCTCTCGAAAGCTCAAAAAATAGTAAAGATAGCGAAAAATATTCCCGAAAAGTACGACGAGATGGCGATAGCGAAATGGGCTAATCGCCTTGACAAAGCGTGCGGGAAATAATTTGAATAAATAAATCAAAATCGTGACACGAACGTGAGCGGCAGTAATTGTCGTATTGACAAACTGCCGCAATTACCATATTATTAAATTATCAAAGATTTCACAAAAGACAACGATATATTTCAAATAAAAACCAAGTGCCATATATCGAAATAAAAAAGGGGGATATATGCAAGGAAAAGTTATTAAAAATATCGTAAAAATAATAGCGACGGCAATGCTCGTTTGCGTTTTGTTCGCTTGTCTTACGGGGTGTTTGTACGACGACCCCACATGGTATACCACCGAACAACATATAAAGAGAATATCGAAGTTAGTTCAACGCCATTATATGAAAGACGGCGATTATACGAGTTTTACCGTTCAGCCTTTATACGCCGCGGACGGAGAAACCGTCGTTATGTATTTGGTTGAGTTCAAGCCGCACGGATTTTATTTCGTATCAACCAACAATATAACGCTGGCATCTAAGATGTATCTGCGAGATATTATAACAGAGCCGAGCGGTAAAAGCAGAGAATGGAGTAGATACAGATTGTCCGAAGAACAACCCGAAAATTACGGAGATTTCGTCTGGATACAAAAACAAGGATATGGGTATGGGAGTAAATCGGAATATATGGCGACGTGGTACGAGTCCGACGGAGAAAACGTATTTAAGTACGTCGACAGCCCTTATACAATTGCGGGAGTAAGTCAAAACGAGAAAAGATATCTTTTGAAACTGAAAGACAGCAATGGCGAAAAGACGAATAGCTATATCCCTGCGATTAAAGTCGGGGAAGAATATCTAAATTTAATGTCAATGCGAAAGTTTAAATACGACGAAAATTTAACCGGCAATGATAGTGAACACTTTGGCATAAGTTTTTTTGGAAAGCCGTCATTCAATTTATAAATCAATTACTATAAAGGAGAGTATTATTATGAAGAAGAAAATTTCATTACCCCCCGTTTTAGCAGCTTTTGTATTTGTTTACGTAGCAATAATGTTATGCTTGAATTTTGCTATTATCGAATTGAATACGACGCCCGTATATGCCGAAGAGATAGACTACGGCGATAGTTACGAAGAATCACAGATTTTACAAGGAGAAGATATTGCCCTGCTTAATAATACAGGGGAAGACAAGCAACGTGTAGATGAGGTAGGGGTTGAACATTTTACAAATTTAAGATATATTCCCAATGGACGATATTTTATCAACAATCCAAATCATTTTCTAAATACTTCGGGGGTAAATTTAACTGGTGTTTGCACAACGGTAGCAATGCAGTTAATGCTTGGATATCATAACTATTATACGGACAGGAGAATAATACCTGCGACGATGTTAGGAACAGAGTATGGAATTTTAACTGCACATCCACTATATTGCAATGAGCCTGCACCTGGTCAAGGTTCTTTAAAAACAGGCGTTAAAAATACTGTGTATCAAAAGATATTTGACTTAACTACGTGGGCGAAAATAAATCAAATGTTACCGAGTGTTGTCGCGGGAACAAGGAGATTTATGAACACCTATTCGCCGACTGTTAGCAGTAGTATGAATTTATCGTGGGGTTTATATGATAGCGTTACAGTTCTTAGCGAGTTGAGGAAAGGTCGTCCGGTTATTTTAGGTTTTGACCCTGTAATAAGGCAATCGAAAGAGCAATACCACGTAGTTGTTGCTTATGGGACAGCAACGTATAATAATCAATTCGGCTATATAACCCACTTTGGTTGGGGTGAAGAATACACCTGCGTATGGGTACCTGCAAGTTGGGTCGGATACATATCCACAATGTCGTTTACTCACAAACATTCTTTTACGGAAGTCAATGAAAATATAACGGGGAATTACAGACACGTGAATTGTAGCGTATGTAATTGCGATACTTACGATATGCTGTTTGACATTGATTATAACGGTGAAATTAAAGGAAGAAAATATCCTTTTACAGACGCGGTTATTCCTGAGAATTATTACGGAAATACCGTTACAGGAATAGGAAGTAGTGCGTTTGTAGATAAATCGGATATATATTCATTGACTTTACCTGACGGTATTACAAAAATAGGAAACAGTGCATTTAAGGGTTGTACCAACTTACAATTAGAAATACCGGAGTCTGTTAGAGAAATAGGTGATTATGCTTTTAAAAATTGCTATGCTTTGAATACACAATTGCCTGGAGCTTTAAGAGAATTGGGCGTTGGCGCTTTTTATGATTGTCGCGGTATGACTTTGGTAACTGTTCCTGTGGGAATGACGGAGATAAAAGAAAGTACGTTTCAGAGTTGCTTTTTTACTACGTGCTTTTTGCCTGCCGGTTTAATTCGGATAGGCAAAAACGCATTCGCAGCATCAAAGCTTTCTTCAATACTTATACCGTCGACAGTTACGGAGATAAGAGAGTTTGCTTTTGCCGTGAGTGATATAGAAGCTTTAAAATTTGTTTCGTCTGGTAGTTTGCAAAAAATAGGAGATTTTGCATTTGCTGCATGCAGGAAGCTTACTGGAAGCGTGTTTATTCCGACGAACGTTAATCTAATCGGCGCACATGCGTTTTACCTTTGCGAGGAATTAGAAGCGTGTGCGATTCCGAATAATGTAACCGTTATAGAAAAAGAAGTATTTCTTTCATGTAAGAAATTAACAATATACGCGGAAAGGAACAGAAATCAGACAGGTTGGAATACAAGATGGAATAGTGATAATCGTCCCGTAATATATAACGTGCAATTTTCATCAACAAAAGATACTATTTCGTCTGTAAATAAATCGGCAAATAATTTTGTAAATATAAATACTAACACTGTGGTTAATAATCCTAAAAGGGCTGGATATACCTTTGCGGGATGGTATGATAGTTCTGATTTTTCAGGTGCTCAGTATACGAACCTTGCAACTGCGCCTGACGGTACTCTTTATGCAAAATGGGATAGTAATTCTTGCGTGACGGCGGGGACTATGGTAACGCTCGCCGACGGTAGCCAAAAAGCGGTGGAAGAATTGACAGGCGACGAGCAATTATTAGTTTGGAATATGCTAACCGGTACGTTCGATACCGCGCCTATACTTTTTATTGATTTCGAGACTGTCGCGGAGTATGAAATAATAGAACTTACTTTCTCGGACGGGACGAAAGTAAGAGTTATCGACGAGCACGCATTTTGGGATTACGATTTGAATAAATACGTATATTTAAGAAAAGACGCAAGTTCGTATATCGGACATTGGTTTAATAAATACGGCGTTGGCGAAAATAATAATTTTGTTAACGCGCGGGTAAAGTTGGTCGGCGTGGAAATATATTCTGAGAGAACGACGGCGTGGAGCCCAGTAACGTACGGTCATTTATGCATTTACGTTAACGGAATGTTGAGTATGCCCGGCGCAACGGAAAGTTTTGTTAATATATTCGACGTTGACGGAGAAACTATGAAATACGACGAAGAAGCTATGGCGAGAGATATCGAAACTTACGGTTTGTTTACGTATGAAGAGTTTTATGAAATAGTACCCGTATCGGAAGAGATATTTAATGCGTTTAACGGTCAATATCTGAAAGTTGCGATAGGGAAAGGAAAAACAAATATCGAGACGATACTTGCGTTGTTTGAAAGATATGTAGAGTTCTTTTAGAATTAGGAAGTAAGTATTTGTAGATTACAGGCGGGTAGGCGATGCTTATCCGCCTATTTTATATTAAATTATTCGTGATAAAATTAAAATAGAAAACCTAACCCGAATGCGAGAATAACTCCTATCGCCGCCACGAGAGCCATATTCAGACGGAAAAATGACAGGATAAGAGCTACCGCAGTGACTATCGCCGCGACGGGAACGCTGTCGGTGCAGAAGAATACCGTGGGAAAAGTCAACGCGGCGAGGACGGCGTACGGCATATAGTAAAGGAAAGACTTAAAAAATTTGTTCTTTACCTTTTTGCGGAAAAAGACCATGGGTATTACCCTCGGGAGGAAAGAAACTATAAACATTACGAGTACGCAGAGCAGATAATATTTCATTCGATTTCCTCCGCGTTTTTTTCGTTTGTTTCTTCAGTTCCCACACGTTCTTTAACGGGGAAAATTAACGCCGTTATCGCGGCGGACAATACGGTAGCAATAACGGTTCTGAACCCGAAAGATATTTTGTTGAGACCGGGGATAAAGTACAGAGCGCAGGAAAGCCCCGCCGATATAGCGACGCAGACAAGAACCGCTTTCGATTTCCTTGCGGGCGGGATAAAAATCGCTATGAACATACAGTAGAGAGCCACGTTCGCGGCGATTTGGAGAGATTGCGGCAGTACCGAGTTGACGAGACCGCCCGTGAGAGTGCCGATAGTCCACCCTAAATAAGGGGTCGTTGCCAACCCTATATAATAAGGAAAGGAAAGTTTAGTTCCTTCCGCGCTTGCCACGGCGTAAATCTCATCGGTAATAAACAAGCTCATTATTATCCTTTTTACCGTGCCGACTTCGGTCTCCAACTGTTGACTAAGAGAAAGACCCATAAGAACGTAACGGGAATTTATGACGAAAACGGTAATGGCAATTTCGTACAGACTCGCCGACAGTATCATCATATTAAGTCCGGCAAACTGTCCCGCCGAAGTAAGGTTGGTGGCGGAAATAAGAGTGGCTATCCAAACGGGAATACCGTTGTTTTCGGCGAGCAGACCGAAAGTAAACGATACGGCAAGATACGCCAAACATATCGGCGCGCCGTTTTTCAGTCCTCTTAAAAAATCGTTTCTTTTCAGTCCGTTCATAATTAACAATGGTATCACAAAACGTGTAATAAACCAAACGAAAAACACAGTTAAAAAAGTTAATTGCCACCTTCCGACCAAGCGTTACACGGAATTTTTCCGCAGTCATTACTCTTTGTGCGGTAAAAATTTTGTCCGTGTAAGTCGGACTTAACAATGAAGCAAGGCAGTCCGCCTTGCTTTTCCTTTTTATTAGAGTTTATATAAGTATTTTCTTTGTTGAGAAAGCGTAATCCCGTTAAGTTTTAATGGGGGGAACATTATGAGGAAAGGGGTTTATTAAGGGGACTTGGAGCGATGCCCCCTTAATTATATATTTAATTTATCCTTGTGAAAAAGAAAGCGTGTTCGGTCGAGCCGGACTTCGCAACTTGCGGCTCGTGTGTTTCTTTGTTACTTTCTTTTCACACCGAAAAGAAAGTAACTAACTACTTCTTGCAAACAAAAAAGCGGCGTACTATGAACGCTACGCAGGCACGGCTAAGGTGCGTTGATTTTTCGCGGAAACAAAACGTAGACGTACTGAGTACGTTAGGTGAAGTTTTCGCGAAAGTTGCAAAAACTATAATTTATATCCGTTTTTTGTTTTATCGACTAATATATATTTTGAAAATTTATTTATGCTTTTTTTGCAACGTAAAGCGATGTGCATTAGACGAGCCTAAAAGACTATGTTGCATTTCATCTCGAATATATCGTCTATCATTTTATGGACGAGCTTCGCTTCGGGATTATCGGCTAAGCGGTAATGAATTTCCTTGCCGATACGTTTCGCCGAGATAATATTCGCCTGGCGTAAAATTTTCAGGTGGTGACTGACGGCGGGCGCACTCATATCCACAGCTTTGGCGATGTTGTTGACGCATTCTTCGCTGTGGCAAAGAAGCCAAAGTATTCTTAATCTCGTTCCGTCGCACAGGTGAGAAAAGACGTCGGCGACTTTGTCGCTTCTTTCCGCGTCGGGAACGTGCTTTAACATATCGATGTGACCGTGGTCGTGAAATATTTTTTCTTCGCTCATAAGTACCTTTATTCCAACGGTTAAATAACGGTTGAAATATAATAAATAAAGTATAACGCGAAGTCGTATTTTTGTCAAACCTACCGAATTACAATGATTCGTTATCGTTTTTTTGAAAGGATAAAATAAACAAGGGAGAGATAATTATCTGAAAGTAATATTGCCGCTGTTGTTGTTAAAACTGTTCGTTACGTTGTTGATACGCCGTCCGCTTTCGTCGCCTATGCCTAATAAATAATCCGCCGACACGTCGTACAGCTTGCACAAAAAGACCATCTTGTCGTAGTCTAATTCCAACTTGCCCAATTCGTATTTTATATACGCCGTTTGAACGGTTCCCATCTTTTCGGCAACTTGTTTTTGCGTGTAGCCCGCGCTCAATCTCGCTTCCTTTAATCGCTGTCCGACTTCGACCTTTAACATAGACTCTCCTTGGGTGAAATATAGCAAATATAGTTATATTTGTATTGACATATAGCCAAAATCGCTATACACTGTAAATATAGCAATAATGGCTATATCTCTATTTAAGTACGATATTAAACCGAAAAAGGAGAAGTTCGAAATGAAAAAGAAAGGATTGAATTTACTCGTGGCTACGTTTGTTTTGATCTGCTGTATTATTTGCAGTTTTGCTCTCGTGGCTTGTTCAAAAAGCGATGCGAACGGCTACGTAGGCACGTATTACGAGTACAAAAACGGACAAAAAACCGATTTTTGGATAAAGCTCGATAAGGACGCCTGGTCGTCGAGCGACGAAGCGGGCGGCAGACTCGAAATCAACGGCGAAGAAGTCACCGCTTACGCCAAAATTTTCGGCGAAGAAGACGTTTTCTTTACCGGCACCGTCAAAGACGGCGTGCTTACTTACTCTATGATTAGGGGTATGGAATATAAAGCGTATAAGGACGGCGCGTATGAAAACGGCTCGACGGGTAACGAAAATAACCCGAATAATCCCGACACGTCGAATAAAGAAACCTTTACGGTGACTTTTAATACCGTAGGCGGCAGCAGCGTAAGCAACGCGACCGTAAGTTCGGGCAATACGATTGCCGCTCCCGCAGACCCGACGAAAAGCGGGTATAATTTCGTCGGTTGGTATTCCGACAGTTCTTACACGAACAAATGGCAATTTACTACCCCCGTGCGTTCTAATATAACTCTTTACGCCAAGTGGGAAGCGCAGATAGCGAAATATACGGTAAGTTTCGATTCCAACGGCGGCAGCGCGGTAACTTCCGTGCAGGTGAACGACGGCGATAAGTTGACCGCCCCGACTCAACCCGTAAGAAAAATGTACGTCTTTAACGGTTGGTATAAAGATTCGGGCTTTACGCAGGTCTGGGACTTCGATACCGATACCGTCACTAAAAATATTACGTTGTACGCCAAGTGGAAGGAAGAAGAAGTCCGTATCACTTCGGTAAACAACGCGACGATAGCGGATAACGAAATAACAATGGTAGTCTCGGAAGGAACCGACGACGTCGATATGAACGGCAAAGTCGTGCTTAATAACCCCAACGCCACCTGGAAACTCTACTACGATAAGTTGGGTCAGATGGAAATTCCTACCAAGCTCGCCACCAATAAAAACGAAACCTTAGGCGAAGGCAGTAACCTTTTCTATATAGTGGTAACCAACGCTAACGGAACGCAAACGAAAAACTACGTTCTCGACATATATAAAAAATACGAAGTAAAAGTAGCCGTCTACGGCTTGAACGGCACGACCCCGATAGACACCCTGTCGGCTGTCACGCTGGAAACCATGCCCACGCCTACCGCGACGGTAACGGGTTATACCATAGTAGGCTGGGACAGCACTTCCGTCGCTCCCGGCAAAACCCTCCCTAAGGACTCGCCCCGTCTTATAAATCTTACGGCTAAACTTAAAGCCAATACCTATAAAGTAACTCTCGACGGAAAGGGCGGAACTCTCGACGAGACCGAATATAACGCAATATTCGATTCCGCTATTACTCTCCCCGTACCCGCAAAAGAAGGGTATACCTTTATCGGTTGGTATAAAGGCGACGAAAAAGTAACGAACGGCAAAGGACAAACCACCTGGACGATAGCGAGAGATACCGCCCTTACCGCAAAGTACAGAGCCAACGTGTATTCGGTGACAGCCGATAAGAATATATCCGCAGCGGGTACCGTGTCCGCAAGCGGCAACGGGGACAGCGCGGTGCTTACTTTCGACAATAACGGCAGAACGGGAGCTACCGAAATAGACCCGCAGACCGTTACTTACTACTACGGTATGTCCGTACCCACGCCGCCCAAAGCGGACGGATATTTGTTTACGGGTTGGTATAACGAACCCGCCTGCAAGACGAGATTCGACTTTACCGAGAATATCTATTGCGATACCACCGCTTACGCGGGTTGGTACTACACGGGTACGAGTTCGACAGTCCGTTATATGTACGAGTATAGCTCGGAAATACAAGTAACTACTTCCGACGACTATCAATATATCTATTTCGCTCCCGTGACGAGCGGCACTTATTACCTTTATTATAAGAACTCCACTTCGAGTTCTACGAACGCCGCAAGAATGACCGTATATAACAAGACGAAAAATACGAACGTAAAAAGCGAAACTTCCGTCACGAACACTTCTTATACGAGTATTTCGTTCACCGCAAACGCAGGCGATATATATTACGTTCGCGTGGGTAAATACAGCTCTTCGAGTACGTTCAGCTGCTATCTGAAATCGTCCGCTACGACTTCGGATAAGGGATATTTCCGTACCCCCGACAACGTGGCTTCGGCAGGCTTCCAAAGCCGGGTTTCGCTCCGCGCGACCACGAATAACGGTTATATCTTTATAGGTTGGTTCAAAGGCAAAGAAAAGGTATCTTCCGACCTTAGTATAACAATTACCGCGCCGTCCGAAAACGTAGTTTACACCGCGAAGTGGTATAAATTAGATTTGCAACTCAGCGATACCAAAGCCGGCAGCGTAGGCGGTTTAACGAAAGCCTACAAAGTGGGCGACTCCGCTACGATAACCGCAACCACGAACGCAGGCTATACTTTCATAGGTTGGTACGACGGAGAAACTAAATTAACCGACGAATTATCCTATACTTTCAATATGCCGAGCGAAAACAAGACCTATACGGCGAAATGGATACTCTGCCCCGTAACCCTTGAAAAGAATATCGAAGAAGCGGGCAATGTAAACGGAGTGGAAACGACTATATTAGGCAAAGAAACCACGATAACGGCAACAACTAACGTAGGCTATACATGGGTAGGTTGGTACGACGGAGAAACTAAATTAACCGACGAATTATCCTACACTTTCGAAATGCCGAGCGGAAACAGAACCTATACGGCAAAATTCGAAAAATGTATAGAACATATATTGGACGATAATTGTGTATGTACTAAATGCGGAAAAACCGCTCATAGCGTGAAAAATGGTAATTATTGCCGTCACGAGAATGCTATCTATTTCGGGGCTTACCCGCAAACTAAAGTAACCGAAGATGATATTACGACCGAGCTTAATAATATGGCGGGAACGTTGCCCACTGCTGACAATTCCGCTAATTGGACTTCCTACGGCTATTATAGAAGCGGTAGCGTAAGTAACTTTATGTGGTATATCGACGAAGAATATAACGGCGAAAAGTACAGGGGAGTGTATTTTACGTCATACAGGCCGGGTGATCCGCAATATGATGGATATTCATCTCAAAGCAATAACGATTACAATATTTCCACCGTATACTGGTTCAAATACGAACCTATTAAATGGAGAATACTTACAGAAAGTGATGGTAAAGCGTTGATCTTAGCGGACGTAGCAATAGATTGTCAACAGTATGACTATACTGGCGGAGAGAGTTATGGAAGAAATAACTATGCTAACAGTACGATAAGAGCGTGGCTAAATAACACATTTTATAATACGGCATTTAACTCGTTACAAAAAGAGCTGATACAATTAACGGAGATAGATAACAGCGCAAGCAGTACTGGCGTCAGCGATAACATGTACACTTGCGAAAATACAAACGACAATATCTTCTTACTTAGTTATAAAGAAGTAACCACATATTTAACAAACGATAGTGAGAGATTAATGATTTGCACTGATTATGCATGTAGTCAAGGCTGCATAAAAAATGACTACAAAAAATGCAGATGGTGGCTTCGTTCGACTTACCGTTACGATAATGATGCTGCGGCTGCGTTGGCAGTTTCGAGCACAGGCGAGATTAGGACAGTGGGAACATGGTCATACTGTAAATACATCGAAATAGGCGTAGTTCCCGCTTTGTGGATAAAACTTAATTAACACAAAAAACAAAAATAAAAAATAAAAAACAAAGGAGCGTAAAAAATGAATAAGACAAGAAAGAACATTGTAGGAACGATTGTGTTTATCGTAATAGTAATGGCGTTAGCGATGAGTTTAGTCGCTTGCTCGAATGCGGTGACGGATACCAAACAAGGCACGGACGGAACCGTGAAAATGAAACTCAGCAATACCGAAATTCTTAGCGCAAAAGATTTACGCACGGTGACGAAAAAGGACGAACCCACTTTGAAAAAGGCGTTTCGCGACGATGACTATTACTACTATCTTTTCGACCTCGGGAGTATAAACAACGTTCCGTTAGAAGGCTTTTCGGGTATGATAAAGTATGAAAATCACGGACAATCCGCCACGTATCAATTAGAATCTTCGTCGGTGGAGTCGTCTACGATAACAAAAACCGTATCTGCGACCACGCAAGAAACGGTCACTTCTTCGGCGTCCGCAACGCTTAAAATCGCTGAAGAAGTAGGAATGGTAGACGTATGTAAAGTATCGGCGGAGTATGCGTATACCGCAACCGTCGGCGCTTCCATATCTGCTTCCTATACCGATTCGTATACCGAGGCTTCGAATTTTTCCAAGACTAAAAAGACTTCCGTAAGTATGTCTTTCGACAAAAACGCAGAAAACGGATATTACGGATACGTTTTGACGGGCGCGGTAGAAGTGTATGCTATCGTGGCGTTCGACATAAAGAAAGCTACATATATAGTCGATTATTTTAGCGATATTAAGCAATATTGGATAGATTTTTATTATTTTACTTCGTCGGACGAGTTCGTAAATTACCGATACGAAACCATTCCGTTTGCGGTTCCCGACAATTTGGAAATTCCTACTCAATACGTTGATTTATACAAGATCAGCGAAACTATATCAATAACTATGGATAGATACAATTGTAACGACGGAAACCGTTACAATAAAGCCGAGCAAGAAGAAAACGCAAACTGGCGGTCGAGACATGACGGGTTCGAACTGGGCGAATTGAAAGTATACGGTTGCGCCAAGGCAGGAAATCTTTACGCAATTAAAAGAGCCGAAGAGTTCTCCATTAAATATCACGTTTTGCAGAACGTTCAAGAGTTGCCGAGAGTGGGAACGCAATTAACGTGCATAGAAAACGATACCGAAACGAAAGTCGTAGGAACGAATATAAATCAAAGAATCGGTCGCGGAGCGTACTGGGTGAGAGTAACGTACACCGACGATACGCAAAGTCAATACAATGCGACGAATCAATTCGAAAACGCAAATTCCCGCACCTATGTGGAACTGTTGAATTCGTCTCAAATCGATCCGAACAAGACTATCAGACAGGTAGAAGTAGTGGTCGTGTACGAATTGTTTGCCGGCGGTCCCGGGTTCTTGGGTATTTGGTGGAAAGAAAACTCGAATTGGAGATGCGAAACCGTGTTAAATTTCGCTTAAAATCCGTATGTGATAAAAATATTCATAAGTTTTTATAATCTCCTATAAATAAATTTTAACAAAACAAAAACTCGTCGAAATCGGCGAGTTTTTGTTGTTAAAAAAGTAACTTTCTCAATCTTGCCGAATATACTGAACGGGGGGGACCCTAATTTTTTTATGAGGTAAGTTATATGGAATGTTTATGCAGGGCAGATTTGCCGTATCCCGCGGTGGAGACGGGCGGGCGGTATCCGAACGAAGTGAAGTTGTTGATGCCGGTATACGGGGGCAGGGAGAGCGAGACGACGGCGATATTGAATTACGTTTATTACGCTTACGTTTCCAAAACAAAGTATCCCGAATTGTCGGAGTGTTTCGAGAAAATCGCGGTGGTGGAAATGCGACATCACGAGCTGTTGGGGAAGGCGGTAGCCGTTCTCGGCGGCACGCCGTATATAGGCGGTAACTATAATTATTGGCAAGGGAATTTCGTAAACTACGCAAAAGAGCCTGTTATGATGCTGAAAAATTCGATTTATGCGGAAAAGCAGGCAATAAGCGATTACAAAAACGTCGTGGCGAAGACGAAGTTATCGGAAGTCAAGGCTATGGTAGAAAGGATAATTATGGACGAAGAGTTGCACGTAGCTACGCTTACGGAGCTATTGAAGACCTATTCCGCGTGACGGTAAATTAAGTTCAGCCGTTCTCTTCTTCGGGTTTATCGTAAAAGTTTACCGTTACGCCTAACTTTTTGAAAGTTTCTTTAACGGAAGAATTGTCCTTGAAAGCGTAGGGCAAGGTAATTTCTTTAAGGGAAGAGCAACCGTCGAAGGTGTCGCTTGCGATGAAGCTCAGCTTTGATTTTGCGGTGAAAGTAACCGTAGTAAGGGCGGTACAGCCGCCGAAACAGGAATTAAGCTGTTTTACCGAGTCGGGGATAGTTATCGAAACGAGAGCGGCGCAGTCGTCGAAAGCTCCTACGTGTATGACAGTAAGGGTTGACGGCAGGGTGACGGAAGTAAGAGAAGAACAGCCTTTGAAGGCGTTCTGACCTATTCTCGTCACGCCGTCCGGTATTGTAATCGATTGCAACGAAGCGCAACCGAAGAAAGTATCCGTTCCTATATCCGTGATAAA
Organism: uncultured Eubacteriales bacterium; assembly: GCA_902766965.1. Taxonomy (GTDB): domain Bacteria; phylum Bacillota; class Clostridia; order Christensenellales; family DTU072; genus CAG-1782. Next base: position 20,383 of record CACXFJ010000138.1, read on the forward strand.
CGAGCCGTCGAAAGTTACGGTTTTCAGGTCGACGCAATTTTTGAAAGTCTGGCTGTCGAGGTAGAGAAAGGCTTTCGGAACGATTACGCTTTCGACAGTCGTCTCTTCGAAGGCTCCCATTGCGCGGTCGTGAATGGTTTCTATATCGGTCCGGTAAAAAGCTTTTACGGGAAGACCGGCGTATCCTGCGGGTACGGCTATGTCGGCGGGATAGGACGTTTTGCGGTTAAGTCTCGCTTTGTAGTAGGAATAGCCGTAGTTGTCGATTACCGGTTCGGAAAACTCGAAATATTCGGCGTACTCGGAGTAATCGTTCTCTATCCATTTTGCGTAAAGGACGGTGTCGTCCCATACGGTTTTCGTATTCTTCCACGAGAATATTTTAGTGTATTCTCTGTCGGTATACCAACCGTCGAAGACGTATCCGGTACGGACGGGATAGTCGGGCATACGGAATTCGGAGTTCGCCGTTTGCGTTATGCTCGGAGTTTCCGTCGCGCCGTCGCCGTTCTCAAAAGATACGGTTACGGGTCCGTAAGTGACCGAATAGGTATACTGAGCTTTGATATTCAGGTCGGTAGTGATATTATTAAGGTGTTCCTGAACGAGGTCGTAAGTTTTGCCGTTTACGGTTATTACCCACTTTTTCGAGAGTATGGTCTGGTTTACGCCGCTGCCCGTCTGCGTGTACAGGTCGGGGATTTGTTCAAATTCGGATATGTCGAGAGAAGAGCCGTAAGGAACGGTCTTTTTTATATAGTCCTTACTGCCTACCGTAAAGGTCACGACGGGGGAAGTTTTTACCGCGGACACGGTGAAAGTCTTCGTGGTCTGCTTGTTTTCGCCGTCGATTATCGCGGATACGGCTACGTTGACGGTGTACACGCAGTCGATAGCAACCTTTATGGTGCGGTTGTTTTCGACGGGAACTTGCTTGTCGTCGAGACCGAACGCCGTCACTTTCACGGTGAGATTGAATTTTTCGTTATATTTTTCAAAGTCGGGTATGGAATAACGCAAAGTGTATTCGCCCGCGGGGACGTCGTAAACGTCGTCGGCTACTATTTTGACATCGGAAAAAGTAACTCCGTTGCAACCGGCGAGCGTGGTAAGAATAAAAATATAAATAACGAGCGTCAATAACTTTTTCATACGATTATATTTTAGAATATATTTCGCCGAAAGTAAACCCATTTTTGACTTTACGGGATAAAGGAAAAATTTTACGGCGGGGAACGTAACACTTTCGGCTACGGAATGCCGCAAAGCTGTGGATAACTACGCATATTGTGGATAACTTTGTGAATAATTGTGGATAACTCCCCTCCGAAGCGGAAAACCCGACCTTAAAATTAAGGGTTAGGGTATCCGTAATTGTGGATAAATTACGAAAAATTTGCTTGAAAATCATATCGGTTTGGATTTTTCATATTGACGAACCGCCGCTTTTTATATATAATTATTAAAGCAATTATTTTAGTCGTTTCTGACTGAACGGAGGGAATAAAAAATGACTGTCGGTGGAATTGTCGGCGTTTGTATCGCCGCGGCGTTTGTATCGCTCGTAGCGTTTATGTTTTTGAGGGCGGCGTTTACTCGTCCCGTTAAGAAAGATATAGAGAGTATCGAAAAAGAACCTATTGACGAAAAGGTTGCGGCGGAGCATTTGAGCGAAGCTATAAAAATTCCTACGGTAAGCGTACCGGGCGACGAGGGAGATTTTTCCGCGTTCGACAGATACAGAGAGTTTTTGGCGAAAACATATCCCTGCGTGCATGAAAATTCCGAAATCACGGTAATAAACAACCATAGCCTTATATTCAAAATAAAGGGCGCGAACGAAGAACTTTTGCCCGCGTGCTTTTTGTCGCACCAGGACGTAGTGCCGGTATCGGCGGAAGAGTGGAGCGTAGAGCCTTTCGGAGGCGAAATTAAGGACGGTTACGTTTACGGCAGGGGCGCCCTCGACATGAAAGGACACATGATAGCCTTGCTCGAAGGGTTGGAAGCCATACTTGCGAGAAAGAAAACTCCCGAAAGGACGATTTATCTTTGTTTCGGTCACGACGAAGAAATCACGGGTATAAACGGCGCGTGCAAGATAGTCGATTATTTATACGAACAAGGTATAATGATGGAATACGTCGTGGACGAGGGGGGCGTTATTATAGACGGTCGCTCGGTCGGAGTCCGTCGGAAGATAGCCGTCATCGGCACGAGCGAGAAAGGTTACGCCGATTTTATGCTCAGCGCGAACAAGGACGGCGGTCACGCTTCGAGTCCGAAAAGACGCAGTTCCGTCGACGCGGTGTGCGAAGCGGTCTACTATCTGTCGCACATGCCCATGAGAGCCTATTGGTCCAAACCCGCGAAAGAAACCATAAAAACCCTCAGCCCGTATATGCCGTTTGTTTTCAAGTTTTTGTTCGTAAACCGCGATATACTGTCGCCGATACTGAAATGCGCCATGTGCAAAGTCAGTCCCTTGACGAACAGCCTTATGAGAACGACTTTCGCTTTTACCGAACTTAAAGGAAGCGACGCGCCGAACGTTATTCCGAACAAGGCTTCCGCCGTCGTCAACGTGAGAATAAACCTCGGACAGTCGGTAGCCGAAGTCAAAAAGTATATGCAGAAAGTGGCGGGTAAGGACGTAAAAGTGGAAGAAATCGGCAGAACGTTCGAACCCGTAATATCGGGCGACAGCAAAAACGCGTGGTACAAAGAAATAGAACGCGCCATAGACGAAGTGTTCGGCTACGTCACCGCCCCGTATCCTTTTATCGCGGCGAGCGACGCAAAGTATTACAACAAAATAAGCAAAAACGTTTTCCGCTTCGGTCCGCTCGAAATGGAAGAAGACGATCAGAGCCGCATACACTCGAAAGACGAAAGGTGCAAGATAGACAGTCTGACGCACGGAGCGCAGTTCTTTGCTCGTTTTATAGAAAACACGTGTTATTAGACGGTTATCCCGGAATTCAAAAAACAGCGAAGAATTTTATTACGGACGGGCGGAAAAAAACCAACGCTATCGCAGTGGCCGTAGGTAGAGTTTCGATAATCGGAATTCTCGTTGCGTCAGTTTTGAGTTTCTTGTTTCAGCAGGGTTGCGTAACGCAGCATTTGTTTGCGTGAAGACACGCCGAGTTTTTCCAGAATGTTATGATTATGGAATTTGAGCGTACTTTCACGAATATTAAGAGTTTCGGCTATTTCTTTTGCCGTTTTTCCCTGTAAATAGAGGTCAAAAACGGTTTTTTCGGTCTTTGTAAGCTCTTTTAAGCCGATTTTGAATATTTCGTAGTCGTCCGGGTCTATTTCGTTTTTACGAGAATACGCCAGTCGGTCGATTTCCGCTTGTCGCTTGTTGATTTCGTGAGTTTGGGTTTCGGTTACGTCGGCAAGCTCGTCGTTCTGTCGTTTCAGTTGGTCTTTTTCGAGACCGTGAAGTTTGTCCTGCTCGGCAAGATAGACGAACAAGTCGTCGATTTCGATAATGTCGGATTTCGTCTCGGCATGCTCCTGTTTGCGTATTTTTTCCAAACTTTTTATCACGGGCGCAACGAATTTTCTCGAAAAAAAGACGCAAAGCACTACAGCGGCGAACACAAGCAGACAGCATACGGATACGATTTTAGTCACGTTGATTGCCACGGTTTTGTCAAATTCGCGTTTCGGCTGCATCGCGACGAGCGTATAGTATTCGCCGCATATCGTCACCTTGTTTTCGACGGCGACGAATTTACTTTCGCCTCCGTATTCGGAGAGACTGTCTTTAATCTTTTTCGGCACGAGTTTGCCGCTCGGCTTCAGCGAATATCCTCCGAGCGCGCTCGTCCAAAATATATTATCGCAGTCGATTTCGCCGCTTGCGGTCGTTTTGGAAAAGGTGCAGGTCAGTTGTTCCAATCTCGTCGGCTGCGCAAAGTAATCCTTGAAATAGTTGTCGGAGATTTCAAAACCGCAAACGCCGTAAAACGCGCCGTCTGCTCCGAACAGCGGAGTGAGAAAAGCCATTGCCTTTTCTCCCGTTCCGTTAAGTGTAAAAACGTCGGAAAGCGTCGATTTAGTTCCTTTCTTTATCGTTTTTGCAAAAAAATCTTTTAGTTTCGGCACGGATTCGACGTGAAATTCCAGCCTCCATTTACGATGCGGCATTATACCGTTTTCTCTTCCGAGTTCCGCGCCCCCTCTGAACAGCAGCAACGTTTCGTCGGTGCGGTCAAGAGTGCTGCGTTGAAAATAAAGTCCGGTTTTCGAGAGATCGGAGTTCGCTTCGCTCGTATTTACGGTTGCGTTAAGCGTGATAAACGCTCCCGACGCGTCCGCTTTCAACAGTTCTTCTTTAAGTTTCGGGAAAAGGACTTTCTGTACCCCTTCGGTATGCGGACGAGAATCGTTAAGCGAGCGAAACTCAATCCCGTTTTCGGTCAGATAAGCGTCTATTATCGCCGAGGAATCGGTCGCGAGCATTTCGCTCATCATCGACATATCGTCAAAGAATTTTTCGATTTGTCTTGTGTAGAACTCGTTTTGGAAAGAGAGATTGTTCGAATATTTTTCCGTCGTCGTCGAAAACTGTCCTACGAAAAACAATCCGAACATAATAAACCCGACGACAACGAAAACGAGCGTAAGCATATATAGCAGAAGCTTACGCCACATAGAGGTTTTCTTCTTTTGAAAATCTACGCTTTTCATTCTCTCGCTCCGATGTCTTTTCAGTCGACGTTATCGAACGCGGCTCGTATTTCGGCGACGATTTGTTCGTAAGTTTCGCCCCGTGCGTACCTTTCGTTAAGGTGCTTTTGAACGTTGCGGATTTTATCGTACAAGGCGTTTACTTTCGTGTAATACCCGTCGAAATTCGGTTCTCTTTCAAAATCGCAAGTCGCGACGGTGGTCGACAGCGCGTTATAAAGGTTTTTATACGCTTCCGACTTGAAAGCGGCTTCGCCGATTTTGTCGAATGCTCCCGTCCTTACGGGCATATAACCCGTCGATAGCACGAACTCCGAATTGCGGCGTTCTTCGGTAAACCACCGTGCGAAAATAGTCGCCGCTTCGGCTTTACGAGCGGTAGTCTTGTAGGCGCAAAGACCTACGCCCGCTTGCGTGGCTATTTTTAGTTTTCCTGCCCGTTGCGGCATCGGCAAGACTTTCAGATTCATTTTTTCCGACGTATTGTCGGGGTAGGTGATTTCGTCGTTATAGTAGAGGACGGACGCGGAAGAATCTATCCCGGCGCAGGTCTGTCCCGTCATGACTTGCGTGTTGGAATACATATCGGACACGACGATATGACCTTTGGCTACGGAGGAAGCAAAGGCTTCGTACGCGCGCATCATGGCGGCGTTGTTTTCGTCGTACCAGCCGTCCTTATAAGAGATGGTTTCTCCATCGGACAGGGCGCACAGTTCGGTAAGTCTTATAAGATAATCTATCGCGCAAAATGGTTTTCCGCCCGACCATTGATAATACTTTTCGGCGACGTCGAAAAATCCGTGCCACGTTTCCAGATCGGAAAGAGAAACGTTCTTGTCCGCGGCGAACCTGTCAAAAACCCCTCCCGCGATAAAAAGCATATAGGTCGATTTGGAAACGGGAAAGACGCAAAGGCTGTCGTCTATCGTTCCGTCCGCCAAAAAGTCGGGGACGAAAGCGTCCAGTTCGCTTTGCGAAAAATATTCTTTCCAGTTCAGGAGATTTTCTTTGCCGAGAGTTATCGCGTCGGTCGAATGGCAAAAGAACAAGTCGGGCATATCCTTGGAGCCGGCTTTTCCCGTTTGCGCGGCTTTGAGCTTTTTGCCGATTTGCGCGGCGTTGGACATCAACGCGACGTTAATAACAACTCCTTTTTCTTTGCCGACGGTCGAATTGAACCGTTCGATATACGCGTTCATGGGAGAATCCACTTGCTCGCCGTAAACGTGCCACATCGTAAGAGCGGTCGGTTTTTTGGGATCGAGCAGACTATTGTTTTCGTTGCAGGCGACAAAGGTAAAAAGTATGGTTATCGTCATCAGTATGATGACGAACGATAAAAAAGTTTTCTTCGAGTTAGATTTCATTTGACTTTCCGATATCCGATTTTTAATCCCGTACTGAAAATATTTTTTTTATTTTCCCCCACCTTTTGGCGGTTTGGGTGGGGGAAAAGCCGTTACGTACCATGATATACTTACCTTGACGTTAAGGGACGTCGCTATATATATCGTAAGTATTTATAGCATAACAAATACGCACGCGGATGTCAATCCGTGAGCGTGACGACAAGTAGGACTTCTTCGCCGAAGCGAACGAACCGACCGTAATTCCACTCCTCGCCCTGAACGACAGCGGCGACGACTAAAAAAATAAGGTATACGACTATGACTGTATCGAACAACGAACCACCCCGCCGATAAGCCCGTTCGAGGCGTAAAACAATAGGGTCATAAGCCCGAAAGGGGGGGATATGCCGAAGACGCAATCTTTCCCGAACGCCGCGAACGGTAAACCGCATTTACAATAGCGTCTTTTCCGACGCTCGAAAAAATTATCGACTTAAAGGAGCTATAATATATGACTCGCGTAAATACGAATAAATTAAAAATAACGGCGATTGCTTTGAGCCTTGCGACCTGCCTTGTTCTGATTCTCGGCATGGTTTTTGTCAATCCGCAAGCGGCTCGCGCCGAAACGACGACGATAGACGTTCTCGAAGTGGCTTTCAACAAAACGACCCTCGGCGGCAGTCTTGCCGACGCGTTTGAATTCGAAGACGAAGAGGCAAAAACGCTCAAAGTGGCGGCAGGCGCAAACTATACGGCAACCCTTACCGTAATATGGAGAAACGGGCAAAAACAAACGTTGTGGGAAAAAGACGCGGATACGTTGCCTTGGAGCAGAGTGGATAATCAACTTATCGAACGGAACGTTCCGTATTGTATCAGAGTGCGATTCTCTCCGAAAACAGGATATGCTTTGTCAAGTAAAGCAGAGGTGCTGAAACAAAAACTCAAAGTTTTCGGCGCGGAACTCGGCAAAGGCAAAGACATAGAACTTTGGGATATCGCCGGACAAAACGAGATAACGACCGAGATACAAATGGACTTCATTATATCTAAAGGAATGTCTTTTATCGGGTATCCGTTTTTCATACAACCCATTATCGACGCGGAAGTATCGGGAGAACTCACCAACATGGCCCCCGACACGGGGATTTGGCTCGCAGGCGCGCCCGGTCCTTATACTTACGAAGCGAATAATCTTCCCGTGGGTATGGCTATCGATTTCTCTAACGTCTTAGGAAAATCGATTTGTTACTATGCAATAACCGCAGTCAACGCTATGGACGGCGGAACGCTGTACGTCACCGTAACCGCGTCGGACGGACAGACTTGCGATATTCCCGTCACGATTGCAGCCGTATCGGGCGGTCACGAGCATACCTGGAGCGATTACGGAAAAATCGATATCGAGCATCACGGATACAGACAATGTACCGCTTCCGATTGTCCCGGCGTTTGTGTAGCCGTAGATAAGGGTTCGGGATACGAAAAGCACGATTTCTATCCCGGTTGCAACGCGACTTGTAAGAAGTGCGGAGATCTCGGTAATCCCGACGCAAAGCACGCTTTTACGTATCGGGTCTACGGCAGCGACCCCTCGTACCATGCGAGTTGCTGCGCTTGCGGCGAATTTGAAAAGGACGCGAGAGTTAACGTCGTAAAGGAAAAACACAGCGGCGGCACGGCGACCTGTCTTAGCGGCGCGATATGCGAGACGTGCGGTAGCGAGTATCTTGCTCCGACGGGACATAAGTTCGAATTCAGGTCGTTCAGTAGCGGCGGCGGCAATTATCTGCACCTCGGATTCTGCAAATATTGCGGAATAGAAGATACGTCGTTGAGGCACGACCCGAGAGGGGGTACGGCGACCTGTAAAGAGCGCGCCAAATGTGATTATACCGCCCCCAACGGCGACGTTTGCGGCTGCGAATACGGTAATTATGTCCCTCACACTTTCGAGGGCGGCGTATGCACGCAATGCAAAGCGGATATGACAATAAAAGAAATCGAGCTGGATATACCGAATTATTCCGTCGGCATGTCGTATAAAACACTTTTCGATCCCAAGGTTATCAAAGGAAACATAATAGGTCGAGGAGAACATTTTTACAAGGCGACGAGAGATCGCGACTTAAACGAAACGCTATGCAACTCAATGGATTGCGGTGAAAAACTTATCGAACATAATAGCGTGATGATTTATAAATTTACTCCGCAAACGAACTGCATATTCCCTGAAAATCTTGACGAATTGAATATATCGTTGACAAACGGCGAATTGTTCAAGAAAGAAATAGTCCCTTCCGGAGATTTGTCGATTTGCGTGTTGTTGCGAGTGGATAGCGACGTTCAATCGATAAAACTCGATATACCTCAACCTATTGCGGGGTGCGATCCTAAGGATTTTATAATCACCGAGAAAAACGGTTTGCAAGTCACCCTCGACAACTGGCAAAATTTGATAGAAGGGAAGTTCTATAATGGCGTTCCCACTAACGTGGACGTTACCGTCAAAGCTCCCGACGGTAAAAAACTCCCGTTCTACGATCCGAAAAATTTCCTGAACATAATTCTTAAAAAGTGGCTGTGCGACCTCGAGATTTCCGGCGGTCAGTTAATTACAATGGTCAAAAATGCGGAATCGACCGAAATTAAGATGACGATAACTCTTAATAAAGCAATCGAGTGTCCGCACGAAACGACGACGTTGAAAGAGGCTGGAAAGCCGGAAACCTGCACCGAAGACGGCGTAAAAAACAAGTACGTTTGCGAGAGTTGCGGAAAGGAATTTTTCGACGCCGCTTGCACTTTGCCGTGGAACGAAGCAAACGCCGCGATACCCAAAGCACACCTCCGCTTGCTTCACGAGGCAAAGCCCTGCTCCGAAGGGAAAGACGGCAATATCGAGTATTACGAATGTCAACGCAAAACTTGCGGCAAGCTCTTTTCGGACTATGCTTGCAATACCGAAATCACGCTCGAGGATACGATAATTCACGATTTTAAGACAGAATGGTCCGCGAATAAGGATAATCACTATCACGAATGCAAGAACTGTAACGAGACTGCGGATACGGCGGCGCACCGCCCCGACAGAACGGAAGCCACCGAAGAATACGCTGTTAAGTGTCTCGACTGCGGCTATATAATCACTCCCGCGCTCGCTCACGTCACGCACCATACGGTGCTTATCCCGGGAGAAGAAGCCACCTGTATGAAAGACGGCAAAAAGCCGTACTACAAGTGTAGCGGTTGCGAAGTGAAGTTCGAAGACGCCGCGGCGACGAAGCCCGTTTCCGACGAAAGTTCGCTTACGATTGCCAAAGCTCACAAGTTCGGCGCGTGGAAAGACGAAGTTCCGCCCACCGAAGAAACGGCGGGCGTGAAAGCGCACAAAGATTGCGTGTTCTGCGAAAAGCACTTTGACGAAAACGGTGAAGAAATCGCCGACCTTACGATAGCGAAACTCGTAAAAGTAGAAATTACGGTCATCGGCGGCACGGGAGGCGGAAGACTTACCGTCGGAGATACCGTGACGGTCAAGGCGGCGACGCCGGAAGACGGCAAAGTGTTCGCCGGCTGGACTGACGCCGACGGCAACGTGGTAAGCACCGATATGGAATATACTTTCACCGTGACCGAGGGCTTGTCCTTGACCGCCACGTACGCGCTCGCCCCTGCCGGCGGCGATAAGGGCGGCGAAACTCCGAGCGGAGAAATCAAACCCGCCGCCGAAAATAAAGGACTGTCGGGCGGAGCTATCGCAGGCATCGTCATCGCGTGCGTCGCGGCGGCAGGCATAGGAGGTTTAGCCATAGTATGGTTCGCGATTAAGAAAAAGACCTTTGCGGACTTAATATCCGTATTCAAAGGCAAAGGGAAAAAGGAATAAGAATTTGCCCTCCCTACGCTTTCGGAAAAACCCAAACGCGATTTGAAAACAAATCAAACGCTTACAAATATTATATAAAGGAGAAAAACTATGAAAAGAAAGTCATTCTTCGCGATTTTGGCAATCGCAACGATGCTTATCCTGTCACTGACGGTTCTTACCGGCTGTAATGGTAAAAAGCACGATTTTTCAGGCGAGTGGCTGTCCGACGACACAAACCACTGGCACGCTTGTACGACCAAAAAGCATACCGACGTGGCTGACGCAGCCGAGCATACTTTCGACGCAGGCGTCGTCACCACCGCACCTACCGAAACCGCCGAAGGCGTGTTGACTCTCACTTGTACGGTTTGTAAACATCAAAAGACCAAAGTATTAGCTAAAGTTGCTCACGTGCATAAGTTCAATGAAAGCGTTTGGGAAAAGGACGATACGCACCACTGGCACCCCGCGACTTGCGCGCATACCGACCAAAAATCAGTCTTCGAAAACCACGTGTGGAACGAAGGAGTAATCACCACTCCCGCTACCGAGACCACCGAGGGAGAAAAGACCTACACTTGTACCAAGTGCGGACAGACAAAAACATCCTCTATAGGAAAACTCGACCACGTGCATACGTTCGATACCGAGAACTGGG
>CACXFJ010000139.1 GCA_902766965.1 uncultured Eubacteriales bacterium
ATTTTATCCTTGTGAAAATAAAAGCGTGTTCGGTCAAGCCGGACTTCGCAACTTGCGGCTTGTGTGTTTCTTTGCTACTTTCTTTTCACACCGAAAAGAAAGTAAGTAACTACTTCTTATAAAGAAAAAAGGATAGAACCTAATATCCTATCCTCTCTTTATCTTTTATCGATAGTTCCGAGCTTGCCTCGGAAATTCGCTCACGGCGACGCCGTGAAATTCGCTACCGCAAGGCGGTAAATTCACTCGGCGTAAGCCGAAATTCGTTTAATAAGGCAGTTTATTCTCCACCGCGTATTTAAGTACGGCGTAGCAGGTTTTGCCGTCTTTTATTTTGCCGTCGAGAATATCTTTAAGGACGGTTTGTATAGGGAGTTTTACTACGTCGAGAAATTCGTCTTCGTCGCAATGGACGTGAGTGGGTTTAAGATTTTCGGCAAGAAAGACGTAGAGATGCTCGTTGGTATAGCCGGGGGTAGGGTAAATAAGTCCGTAGGGTTTTATGTCTCCGACGAAACCCGTTTCTTCTTCGAGTTCACGGGCGGCGGTGGTAGCCGGGTCTTCGCCTTTTTCGAGTTTTCCGGCGGGGATTTCGAGAAGAACTTCTCTGTAAGGGTAGCGGAATTGTCTTACGAGGTAGACGTTTTTCTCGTCGTCTACGGCGAGTATCGAAGCTCCGCCGCGGTGTTCGACGTATTCGCGTTTTGCTTGTTTTCCGTTCGGTAAAAGCACGTCGTCGTCGCGAAGATTTATTATTCTGCCCGTGAAAAGGGTGTTGTTTTTAAGTTCGGTTTCTATCAAATGTTTATCGTCCATATTTTCACCTATTATTGAGTTCATTACGAGTATATTACAATAAATAAATATTTGCAAATAAATCGGAGCGTCCGTATCACATTTGTTTACGTCGCAAAAAACAAGGGATATGAGCGATAAAAGACAGTTTCTGCTCAATTAAATGAAAGAGCGGATATTTATTTATAGTTTTTTTACGGCTTTTGTGAAAACTTCGCCTATCGTATTTAGTACGCCTACGACTCGTTTTCGCAAAAAAATAAACGCAATATGACCACTCTTGAGAAAATTGGATTGACAGTGAAAAAATATGGTGGTATAATCGAAATAAATTAAAAACTGTGATGGAAAGAGTAACGTTTTTGCCCGTATTCAGAGAGAGAAATTTTTGCTGTGAGTTTCTTTACGGGAGTGACGCGAAGACCGCTCCGGAGTTGCTCGGCCGAAAAATAAAGTAAGCCCTGCCGTTAGCTCGCGTAAGAAGGCAATTAAGTTATAAATCAAGGTGGAACCGCGAATTACGCCCTTGGAAAATCGTAGAAGTACGTTTTTTCAGGGGTTTTTTAATAAACAAACCGCCTTATAATAAGAAAAACGAACATAAAAGGAGTGTTTTTATGAAAGTTATTTACAATAACGGCACGGTAGGAGAACTTACCGACAAGAACGAAGAACTGCACGTTCTGCGTCACACTGCGGCGCATATTATGGCGCAGGCAATCAAGCGTCTTTATCCCGAAGCCGACTTCGCTTACGGACCCGCCAACGAAAAAGGTTTCTATTACGACGTGGACTTGGGCGAAACAAAACTTACCGACGACGACCTTGCGAAAATCGAAGCGGAAATGAAGAAGATAGTCAAGGAAAACCTGCCTGTCAAGCCTTTTACTTTGCCGAGAGAAGAAGCGATAGCTTTGATGCAGTCCCGCGGAGAAAAATACAAAGTGGAGCATATAGGCGATTTGCCCGACGACGCGGTAATAAGTTTTTACCAACAGGGAGAATATATCGACATGTGCGTAGGTCCGCACCTTACCTACACGAAAGCGTTAAAGGCGTTCAAGATAATGGGACAGTCGGGAGCGTATTGGAAAAACGATAAAAACAACAAAATGCTCACCCGTATTAAGGGCACGGCGTTCGCTACCCAGCAGGAACTCGACGATTATCTCAAACTTATCGAAGAAGCGGAAAAACGCGACCACCGCAGAATAGGGAAGGAAATGCAACTCTTTATGCTCTGCGACGAAGCTCCGGGATTCCCGTTCTTCCTGCCGAAAGGTATGGCGGTAAAGAACGCGCTTATCGACTATTGGAGAGAAATCCATTACAGAGACAATTACGTCGAAGTATCCACTCCTATGATAATGAACAGACACCTTTGGGAGACCAGCGGACATTGGGATCACTATAAGGACAATATGTATTCGACGATAATCGACGACGAAATCTATTGCGTAAAACCGATGAACTGCCCCGGCGGCGTTATGGTATACAAGAGCCAACCGCACAGTTACAGAGATTTGCCTATGAGAGTGGGAGAACTCGGACTCGTTCACCGTCACGAATTAAAGGGAGCTTTGCACGGACTTTTCAGAGTAAGATGCTTTACGCAGGACGACGCTCATATCTTTATGAGAAGAGAACAGATTACCGACGAAATAGTAGGAGTCGTTCATTTAATCAACGAAGTGTACAGCAAGTTCGGATTTAAGTACTTCGTAGAACTTTCCACCCGTCCCGAAGACAGCATGGGCAGCGACGAAGACTGGGAAGCGGCAACCAACGGCTTGAAGACCGCTCTCGAAAAACTCGGACTTCCGTATATAGTAAACGAAGGCGACGGCGCGTTCTACGGACCGAAAATCGACTTCCATCTCGAAGACACTCTCGGAAGAACCTGGCAGTGCGGCACTATCCAGCTCGACTTCCAGATGCCCATTAACTTCGGCTTGGAATACGTCGACGAAAACGGTGAAAAACAAAGACCTATCATGGTTCACAGAGTGGTTTACGGCTCTATCGAACGTTTTATAGGAATAATCACCGAACACTTCGCAGGCAAATTCCCGACCTGGCTTGCTCCCACGCAGGTTAAGGTAATGATGGTATCCGAAAAGCACGGCGAATACGCAAAACAAGTTTACGAAGCGTTGCGCGCGGCGAAAGTTCGTTGCGAACTCGACGACAGAAACGAAAAGATAGGATACAAGATAAGAGAAGCGCAGGTAGTGGACAGAGTACCCTATATGCTCATCATCGGGCAACAGGAAGTGGACAACGGCACCGTGTCCGTCCGTAACCGCGACACCGCCACTACGGAAACCATGCCTCTCGACGAGTTTATAACAAAACTCACCGAAGAAATAAAACTTCGCAAATAACGAAAGTTTGTAACGAAAGAATAAAAATACCGCCGTGTAATTGCACGGCGGTATTATTTTGTTATGATAAGGCGTTACTTTAATTGTAAAAAGCCTAATAAGAATGCGTCGGGGAACAGGAATATTTTTTCGCCGACGGTGAACGTTATTCGCATACGCTTTTGAGTTTTGTCTATCCGTACGATAGTTCCGTCGCCGAATTTTTTGTGCGTTACTTCTGCACCTACGGTAACTTTATCAAGCAGTTGTTCAAGTTTCTTTTTAGCGTCGTCTTCTTTAGTCGTTTGTTTCGGCGTAAGCGTTGCGGCTACCGTCTGTTTGTGGTTAATTGCGGGCGTTTTATCGACTTTTGCGATGTTAGTACGGAATTTTTCTGGTATGACGATTTGTTCGAAGTCAGTCATCGTGGCTTGTTGTTTGCTGTACAGAGCGTCGTACTCTTCGCGGCGTAATACGGTGTCCCAACCGCCCATTGCTTCGCCCGCGTGTTTGTCGATACCCGTATAGGACAGACTTGCGTTTTCGTACTTTCGGAATCCGAATATGCCTTGATTCATTTTTTCGGGGTCGAACAAGCCGATAGAACAAAGTACGTCGAAATCTTTCACAGTAAGCCCGGTAACTTTTTGGAAAAGCTGCGGCTCGATTTGCGTAATTACGTCTTTAATAGTCTGTTCGCGATAGTCGGTAAGGTACATAAACGCAGGTATTCTCGCCGCAAGTTTCAAAAGATTTTCCTGTACCTGCTTTCTTAAAGATTTTGCTTTCTTTTCGTCTTCGGTAAGTTCTTTTTTCTCGGCTTGCGTAAGGTTATCGCCCTTTTCTTTTTTAAGTTTCTTCACCTTTTCGGAACGGTTTATTATGGTTTGAATTTCTGCGTTTAACGAGCGGAAACCTTCTATTCTCATAAGAGCGTCCAACGCGTCTTGATTATTTTGCAGCTTTTTCAGAGTGTCGTTATCGACATGAACGAGTAGGGCGGTTTGCCAACGTTTTGCAAGCAAGGTAGCGGAAGTTCCCGCATAGGTTATATCCAAAATATCCTGCGCGTCGATACGGTTCATCGACGAACCGTCAAACGCAAGCACGGGCAAGAACGAAATAAAATCTTTTACTTTTTGTTCGGGACTTATATCGTCCACTTTTAACCTGCACGAGTAGTCGGAAATCTGCCTTAATGCGCGTTCCAACGCAAAGTCGAAGACGTAACATTCCTTTTTTACCACTTCTTTATCGCCGTGGTCGTTTACTACTTCCCACGGTGACTGTACGCGGAAAGCCGTTTGGAAATAGGTTTCGGGCGATTTAAGATTACGGAGCATAAACACGCCCGCCCACGGTCTGACGGTGACGCCCGTAGTAAGTTTACCGCAGGATAGGGTAATGGTTTTCGTTTCGAGCGGATTATCCATAGCGGTAAGAACGGGTTTTAGCGCGTCAAGGCCTATTCCTGCTTTCGTTCCCGCACAAATTATTATTTTGTAATCGTTAAAGAAAGCGTTTTGTTTCTGCGTGAGCAGGTTATTCATTGCATAGCAACTTGCTACGTCGGGTAAAAACCATAGCGTATGCGACAAAACGTTCAGAAGAGTGGTGTCGGAAAAGGGCATAGGCGGTCGCTCCGCGCCGAGTTTCAGTCCGTCGACGGGCATATAATTACCTTGTATCATTTTTAACCACTTTTGCACGTCGTCTTCGTAAACGAATCTCGAAGTTTCTACGTTGCCTTTTTTCGTGGGTTCGGCTTTGAAAAATTCGTTTATATCGAATTCGTCGTAACCTTCGTTTATGGCGACGTTCGCCGTAATGGAATCGGGAACTTTATACGTCAGCATTACCATTTTCGGGAGAGCTGCGTAAGGGTTTGCACCCAAAGAGTAATTCCAATGCTCTTTTCGGTATTGTTCGTCCGAATAAGTCCAGTTAAAAACTTGGTCTTCCAAAAATTCGCCCGAGTTAAGAGCGCGGAAAGGTGTACCCGACAAGTATAAATAATGCGCGGAAGTAATAGGTAAAAAAGATTCGTTTATTGCGTTGCCCGCTTCTTCTTTTTGATATTTTTCTATATCGAAATCGTCGTTTTCTTCGTCGTATTTTTCAAATAAATTCCTTGCGTTTTCTCGCCACGCGCCGAAATGGTACTCGTCGAATATGATAATATCCCAGTTCGTAGCGTGTATAAATTGATTTTTTGCCTTTATCCCGCCCGCTTCGTTCGTTCCGAGTAAGTCTTGGAAAGAACCGAATACGACGATAGGTTTATTTTTATTGCAGGCGGCGTATTGTTCGTCAAGTTTTTTCGCGTCGAATTTCGCTTCTTTGTTGCTGACGAACTGCCAACCCTTAAAATCAACGTGTCGCGTAAGGTCTTCTTGCCACGCGGATTCTACCGCGGGCTTAAAGGTAAGGATAAGAATTTTTTTGAACCCCATAGTTTTGCACAATTCGTACGCGGCGAAAGTCTTGCCGAAACGCATTTTTGCGTTCCATAAAAACTTAGGCGGTCTCGTAGGCTCTTCCGCTTTTGACTGAATAAAGTACTCTTTCGTCATTTCGACGGCTTGCCTTTGTTCGTCACGCATAGAAAAATTCCACGTCCTGTTGCCTTCGAAACGGGTTTCCGTGCGGACTTCTTCAATTGCCGTCCGCACGTCCGAAACGGAACACCTGAACCATTCGTTTTTGTCCGAACCTTCGTTAAGTTGTAAAAAACCTTTGTGTCGGAGCAGGCGATGAACGTCCTTATCGGTAAAACACGTTCCGTCGGAACGCATTGCCGATTCTTTGAACACTATTTTGAAATTTATTGCCGCCGTGTGCAATTGTTCGCGAATACGAATTTCTGCGTCTTCACGGTCGGTATAACCGATTTTTATATATCCGTCGTGGTCTTTTACCGTAGGCAAAACGTAGCCGTAAACGGTCGGTACGACGGCAGGGCGTTTATGTAATATTTCGGAAAGACTTATGTTGTTAGCCATACTTGTATCACCCTATATTATTTTTTGACATATGGAAATTATAGATTTTACAGATGATTCAATTATTAGTGGAACCCAAAAATGTATCTGTTCTTTTAATTGCATTTTCTTATTGGATTTTATTTGCTGTTTTTTTGATATAAAATAGTTTTCGCCATCTCTCGTTAAAGTAAAATGAAAAATATTTTTTCCATTAAAAAATTTTTCTTCTTTTAGATTTATATAACCACAGTCTTTTAGTTTGTTTATAATTTGGCTGCTACATGTTTCTTCTGTGAATACGGTCTCAACTAATTTGTATTCATTGCTGTATCTGTTACTTTTTTCGTAATTTAATGCTTTTTGTATAACATTTTCACATTCTTTATCAACAATTTCCATAAATTTTCTCCTTGTTTATTGTATAGGTTTAATCATCGACTCGATAAAGTCAATTTCTTCTTGCGAAAGATTATATTTTTTGTACAGCTCTTCGTCTGTCCATGGTGTGGAAAAATCTTGCATAGGGACGTAGTGGTAGACTTGTTTTGTAGCGTGTTGTGTTTGTTTTCGTATCCCAACTAAACATCTGAAAAATTTAGTTTTCAAATACGACATAGCGTTATCTGCTTCTTGACGAGTATCAAATTTTCCTATTTCAAGAAAAGTTTCGGTGCATAACTCTCCTGGCGTAGCCAGGACTGGCGTAGCGGGACCTTCACCGATTTCACCGTAACCGTAACTGTTTGTAATAAATAGTTTATATTTGTTGATTCCGTCCTTTTTAGGCAACGGATAATCTTTCGGAATATATTTTAATACTCTTTTTAATGCGACAAGTCCTAATATGCTGTATCCGTTTTTTATTGGTGTGTTACTAATAGGCGGCAAACCGAATTTTGCAGGGCTAACAAAAAAATCGCTTGTTAAGCCATAAGGCTTTCTTGACGAAACAATCGTTTCGAAAGATTCTACTTTATTTTTCCAAATCTTATTCTTAATGGATACAAGTTGCGGGTAACGAATAAATATATCGTCATCTTCTTCCACTAAATAACGTTTAGAAAAAATAATTCCGTTATTGTCGTGCCTGTAAATATCGCACATTTTTTCATTATCTCTTTCCCAAAGGAAATAACACACGCCGCCTTTTATATCAACACCGCTAAAACAGTCTTCTGTATTTGCAAAGTCGTGTAATACGGTAAAGTGCTTATCGTGTATTGTTTCTTCGCGAAATTCGTCAAGTCCTTTTCCACCCGTCATCCACCTTGCCGGAATAATCATACTCAAATATCGTGGTTTTAATCTTTTTGCTGCTTCGACAAACTTTTGATAAATAGGTTTTGCGCTTGCTTGCGCGCCGCCGTCGGATAATTGATAGGGTGGGTTTGATATTATTACGTCGAATTTCATATTAAATAGCTTTTCTAAATCGTCAGAGTGAATAAATTCATAAGCGTGAGTTTCTTTATCGTCGCCGCGTTTCCATTGAGTTTCGGTTGCGCCGCAATACTTACATTTTCCGTTTAACCAAGTGTGGTTTATCCGTCGGAAACGTATATTTCCTTCTGACGTATCGAAATGCGAAACAGAATATTCGCCGTTCGGGTACTTTGAACAATATAAGCTTCTTCGGGATAATAAACTTGTTAGTTCGGTGATAGCAATCCCGAAAAGTTGCTTATGCAGTATGTGGTCTATACGCTGTTGCAAATCGGGGATTTTGTCTTGCAAGCCTACGAGCAAGCGTTTTGCGATTTCGCGTAAAAACACGCCCGTTTTGCACGCAGGGTCTAAAAAGGTCGTATTCGGATCAGAAAATAATTCCTGCGGCAGTAAGTCGAGCATTGCGTTCACCACGTCGGGCGGAGTAAAGACTTCGTCGTTGCTCAGGTTTGCTAAACACGACAAAACGTCAGGCGTATGCAAGGTCTTGTACTTATAGACCTTGTCGAAAAAAGATTCAGCCATTTTGTTGCACCTTCCTGTAATGTATCGGCGGATATTCGCAAACAGGCTCCGCCATGTATTCTTGCGTAGTAGGGTTTATGGAGATATAGTTCCGAATATTTTCGGGTATATCGAATAGGGAGAGTTGTCCGTTCTTCGGTTTGTCGTTAGCTTTCAGCAATACGTCAAGGCGAAAATCGCGGCGTTTTAGTTTCGTGCCGAGTATCAGACTCCATTCGGGAAAAATAATCGGCGTGTCCGTGTCTTGCTGATTTTCGTCCACACGCATAAGGGTAAGGGCGTTGCCGCACAAAATATTTTTTGAAAGAATAAACTTTACGGCTTCGCGCGTTTCTTCGTCGGTAGCTTTTTTGCAGATACTTTTGTATTCCTTATCCCACAGGTCGAAAAGCCTTTTTTGGCACTCTTCCACGTTATCGGATAGAATATCCACGCCGTAGATACTCGTAATTGCGAGTACGGAATATCTTTCGTAGTCGTACGGGTTTGATTTATATAATTTTTTAACAGTAGCGAGCTTGCGTGTTAAAATTTCAAACAAGAAATTCCCGTCGCCGCACGCGGGCTCCAAAAATCTGCTGTCTATTCGGTCACATTCCTGTGCGACTAAATCGCACATAGCTTTTACTTCGCGTTCGTTTGTGAAGACTTCGCCGTGTTCGGATACGCGCTTTTTCGACTTTATTTGTGATTTTCCGTTCATAAATGTCTCTTTCGTAATGCGTTTACGTTTGAAGTATAACGCAATTGCGTATATTTGTCAATGCGTTTGCGTAGTAAATGTATCGCAAATGCGTAGTAAGGTAATAAAAGAAACGAAGGAGTTAGTATATGGATATTGTAGACAAAATCAGAGAATTGCAAGGGGAAAGGGAGTGGACCGACTACAAATTAGCGCAAGAAGCGGAAACGACGTATTCTACGATATCGACTATGTATCAGCGTAAGACGCCGCCAAAAATAGAACTGTTGCAACGCATTTGCAAAGCGTTCGGGCTTACGCTTTCGCAATTTTTTTGGGAAGACGAACAGATAGAAGTACTTTCCGAAAACGAAAAAGAAATGCTTTTTTGTTTCCGTAGACTTTCACCCGAAAAGCAACGCGCTTTAATAGAATTGATTTATCGTTAATAATAAGGAGTTAATTTATAATTCTGAATCAGGTAAATAACGGACTGTCGAAAAGGCGGTTCGTTTTTTATTTTCGATTTCGGGAAAAATTATTTGATTATAATGTGTTTGTTAAAGTACGTTTAAGTGTGGTATTATATTTATTGAATAGGGAAGATTGTGGAATAAAATAACGTAAAAGGAGAAGATATGAAAACTATTCTGAAAAACTGTACTCTTCTCGACGGGAGAGAGAACATGATTCCCGTTGCGGGGATGAACGTCGTAATAAGCGACGGAATTATCGAGAAAGTGACCGCGGAAGAGGTGGCGGACGAAGGGAAAATAATCGACCTCGGCGGAAGGTATCTTATGCCGGGGCTTATAAACATGCACGTTCATTTGCCTGCCGGCGGAAAGATGAAGAAAAAACCCGTCGACAATGAAAAACTTATTAAAATCGTGTTAAAAAACAAGTTTACGAGAGGCGTGGGGATAGCGTTGTGCAAAAGTTTTGCTAAATCGGAACTCTATTCGGGCGTAACTACCGTAAGGACGGTGGGCGGAGTAAGCGATTTCGACACGATTTTAAGAGACAGAATAAATTCGGGCAAGACGCTCGGACCGCGTATACTCGCCGCAAACACAGCCGTAGGCGTACCCGGCGGACACATGGTAGGCACGGTTGCCGTCGGTTGCAAGACGCCGGAAGAAGCGAAAGAAGCGGTAAGGAAGTTGGCTTCCGAAAAGGTTGACCTTATAAAACTTATGATAACCGGCGGCGTACTCGACGCGAAAGTAAAAGGCGAACCGGGAGTATTGAAGATGCCTGCGGAGTTTGTCAGAGCGTGTTGCGACGAAGCGCACAGGTTAGGGCTTAAAGTAGCCGCTCACGTCGAAAGCCCCGAAGGGGTAAAGGTAGCGGTATATAACGGCGTGGACACGATAGAACACGGCGCGGTTATGGACGAAGAGACCGCGAAAAAGTTCGAAGAGACGGGAGCAAGTTATATCTGCACGTTGTCGCCGGCGTTGCCGCTGGCTAAATTCGACAGGGAAATCACTCACGCTACCGAAATGGTTCGGTATAACAGTAACGTCGTTCTCGACGGAGTAATAAACGGCACGAAAAAGGCGTTGGAACACGGAGTCAAAGTAGGATTAGGCACGGATACCGGTTGTCCTTTCGTGACGCATTACGATATGTGGAGAGAACTCGCATATTTCGTAAAGCTGGTGGGAGTAAGTCCGGAATTCGCTTTGCATACCGCCACGCTCGTCAACGCCGAAATAGCCGGGATAGATAAAGAAACGGGAAGTATCGAAGTAGGTAAGAGCGCGGACTTTATCGTAGCGGATAAAAATCCTCTCGACGACTTCCGCAACCTTTCCGAGCCGTATATGGTGGCGATAAGAGGTAAAATAATTAAAAATCCGAAGATAAAAAAATACGCCGACTGCGAAAAGTATCTCGACGAATATATGCCCGAGTAGTATGGAATTTTCGGTAAAACCCGTAGCGAAGATAAGGACGGACTTCGACGAAAAGTTCGGTATTCCCCGTCAGAGCGGCAGGGTAAAAACTTACGGCAAGATAGTATTCGAACCCGAATACCGCGACGAAGCGGCGATTAAAGAAATTGACGGGTTCGACTATTTATGGCTTATATTCGACTTTTCGGAAGCGCACAGAGAAAAGTGGTCGCCCACGGTAAGACCGCCGAGACTGGGCGGAAACAGGAAAGTAGGAGTGTTTGCGAGTCGTTCGCCGTTTCGTCCCAACCATTTAGGGCTGTCGTCGGTAAAACTCGTCGGTACGGAAAGAACCGAAAAGTTCGGTACGGTACTCATAGTCGAAGGAGCCGACCTTATGGACGGAACCCCTATTCTCGATATTAAGCCGTATCTTCGCACCGACTGTCACCCGGACGCAAAATGCGGTTACGCCGACGAAACGAACGACTATTTTGTTAAAGTAATTTTTCCCGAAGAACTCAAAAAACTTTTGCCTTGCGACAAGGCGGAAGAGTTGGAAGGATGTCTAAGAGAAGACCCCCGTCCCGCGTATATCGACGAAGAAAGAAGCTACGGGGTAAAGTTCTGCGGCAAGAACGTTAAGTTTACGATAAAAAACGACGTTTTAACCGTCACGGATATAGAATAATTATTTTTCCGTAAAAAATTTTAATTCAGGGAAGATATTTTTCGCTTAATGCGAATATCCGTTTGATTTCGGTATGGAACGTGATATACTGTTCATATTAGAAAAAATAAATCTATAAGAGGTGATTTTATGGAATTGACTTATAAAAGACAAAACGTGTACGCTACGGCGGACGCGGAAAAGAAAGCGGAAATCCAGAACTATTGCGAAGGATACAGAGTTTTTCTCGACAACGGCAAAACCGAAAGAGAAGTGGTGGAAGAGACGGTGTCTTTGGTGGAAAACGAAGGATACAAGCCTTACGTTCTCGGCTCGAAGATAAAACCCGGCGACAAGCTCTACTACAACAACCGCGGAAAGGGAATGTTCATAATAAAGGCGGGCAGCGCGGACGTGGCTAAATACGGCGTTCGTATTCTCGTAGCTCACGTGGACAGCCCGAGACTCGACTTGAAACAAGTTCCGCTCTTTGAAAAGACCGATATAGCTTATCTTAAAACGCACTATTACGGCGGTATCAAGAAGTATCAGTGGCTCACTATACCTCTCGCTCTTCACGGCGTAATCGCCCTCAAAGACGGCAACGTCATTACAGTGAACATAGGCGAAGACGAAGCCGACCCTATCTTTTATATAACCGACCTTCTTCCGCACCTTTCGCAGGAACAGGCGGTAAAGAAAGTAAGCGAAGCCTTCAACGCCGAAAAACTTAACCTTATCGTAGGTTCTATCCCCGTGGAAGAAGAGGAAAAGGAAGCGGTAAAACTCAACGTACTCAGAATACTCAACGAAAAGTACGGTATCGACGAAGAGGATTTCCTCAGCGCCGAGATAGAAGCGGTACCCGCATTGAAAGCCCGCGACGTAGGTTTGGACAGATCGTTCCTTGCAGGATACGGTCACGACGACAGAGTTTGCGCTTATCCCGAAATCACCGCAACGTTGCAGACGGAAACAGATAAGACTATAATAACCATTCTCGCCGACAAGGAAGAAATAGGGAGCGAAGGCAACACGGGTATGCAATGTATCCTTATTAAAGATATAATAGACTGCATCGCCGATTCTTACGGAGTAAACTCCGCAGTCGTCCGCGCCAACAGTAAATGTCTGTCCGCCGACGTTACGGCAACGTACGACCCCGCTTTCGCCGACGTGTTCGAAGAAAACAACGCTTCTTTCGCCAACAACGGCGTAGCTATGTGCAAGTTCACCGGTTCGAGAGGTAAGAGCGGCAGCAACGACGCGAGCGCGGAATTTATCGCGTTCTTACGCAAGAAATTCGCCGACGACGGAGTAATATGGCAGACCGCGGAACTCGGAAGAGTAGACCTCGGCGGCGGCGGTACCGTAGCTAAATTCTTGGCAAACTACAATATCGACACCGTAGACGTAGGCGTACCCGTGCTTTCGATGCACGCCCCGTACGAACTTATCGCCAAAGCAGACCTTTACGAAGCGCACAGAGCTTTCGCCGCGTTCGTGAAATAATCGTCAACACCTATTAAAAACAAAACAAAAGCTCCGATTTTTCGGAGCTTTTACTTGTATAACAAAATCATACAATAGTCGCGGAAGTATAAATTTTTATTATCGAGTTCGTTTTCTTATGCCTTTAATTCGATAAACGTTTGTTCACCGTCCGTAATGAGTTTTTTTGCTTGGCTCCGTATTTGTGTTTATTTTTTTATGCTATATCCCTTTTATTAAATCTTGCCATTGCTACAAAAAACAAAAATGCCGTAATTGAGATTCCGAATATGGCGGTTACAAAAACGCTATTAACGGTTAAAGATGTAAAAGATTGTTCCAACCGTAAATTGAGCGGCAAAAGCCATTTTGTGAAATTTACCGTTCTTCCGATAGTTGACTGTAACAGTTCCAAAAATCGCCCGCAAAAACAAACGACAATGGTAATTCCCGCAGACAGAAACGGACTCCTCACGACAAGCGAAACGGAAAAGGCAATCGCGCTTATCAGAAACAGCGTGTACGTGCAGAAAAGGATTTGCAAAAAGCAACTTGCTCCGTAATTTAACAAAAACGAATTTGTTACCGTTGCGACAAGAACGTATTTGCCGCCCGTCGGATAGAACATTTCCGTCACGGCAAAACAAAGCAAGGAGAACACAATAAAAGCGAACAGATTTTTTATTAGTTCCGCTGCCCACCTGAACAGCACGTAATCTGTCCTTCCTACGGAAGTAATCATAGTGAAACGTGCCTGCCCTTCTTTTATTTCGTTGGGAACGGAAACGGAAAGCCTGATTGCCATCAAAATCGAAACGATTATTGCGAAGATGTTTATAAAGTTTACTACCGCACTCCCGCCGTTAGCTTTGTCGAAAACGGAATATGCGATGACGTTTTTATATGCGATATTCTTTTCGTAAAGAGTTTCCATTCCTTTTATCGAGCGTTTAAGCACATCGATATTGGTTTTCTTTTCGGCTAAAATAAAACCGGCTGCGCCCGACGCTTTAGACTGTTCGTATTCTTTTTCCAGTTCGACCAAAGTCGCGCGAGAAGCATCTAAATTTGATTTAAGTTCCTCTCGTGAAGTATATTCGTTTATAAAATATAATGATTTTTTGTCGCTTGAAACGTTGCTTACTTTCAGGTAAACGGACGCACACAAAACCGCTAAAAGGGCTATTCCAACGAAAACG
The DNA here is from genome assembly GCA_902766965.1 of uncultured Eubacteriales bacterium. GTDB lineage: Bacteria > Bacillota > Clostridia > Christensenellales > DTU072 > CAG-1782. Next base: position 14,057 of record CACXFJ010000139.1, read on the forward strand.
CAGAGGAATAAAAACTTCTTTCTTCCGAAAATCTCGAACTTTAATATTTTTCCGAATGCTTTAAGTTTCGTTGACATATGCATCCTCCAAAACGTTGACGTTTTTTATGTCCCTTAAATCCGGGTTAGCCTTAATAATAAACTCCTTTAAGACGGTTGCGTCACCGAGCAAAAAACAACTCGACTCGTCTTGTATGACGATACCGAAATCCTGCGCCTTGGTCAATGCCTTTTTCATCTCGTCAAGATTTGTAAATTCAAGCAAAAACCTTCTATTTGCCTTCTTAATATCAATAAATCGCGTTATTTGCCCGTTGTCAACCACAACCGCGCGTTCGCAAAGTCCTTCGAGTTCGGCAATATTGTGGCTGGATATTAAAATCGAAATGCCCGTTTTTTTTACGCTTTTGATAAACTCACGTATCTCGAAACCGCTTATAGGATCCAGCATAGACGTAGGCTCGTCCAAAATCAGAATTTCGGGATTTTGCATAAGCGCGACAATCAAACAGGCTTTTTGTTTCATTCCCGAAGAAAATGTGCCGACTTTTTTATTGAGGACGTCGGAAAGGTTCAAAATATCCGTCAACTCTTTTGCCCGCGCGACGTATTCCTTTAACGAAAGTGTACCGAAGTAGTCGATATTTTCCTGTAAAGTCATATTGGGAAAAAGCGAAGGATAACCGACAAGCGCGGCTATTCCGGAACGCTTGTCGGACTTTTTGACGTTTTTGCCACACACAAAAATATCGCCGTCATCGTATATCCAAAGTCCGGTTATGCATTTCAGTATAGACGTCTTTCCCGCGCCGTTTCTTCCTAAAAGACCGACGGTTTCGCCTTTATCTACGGAAAAAGAAACGTCTTTCAAAATCTGTTTTTTTCCGATTTTTTTGGATAAATTTCGTATTTCGATTATCGCGTTCATTTTTTCTCTGTTTTTAATTCGATAAAGGTTTGTTCGCCAGCCGCACGTAAAGACACGTAAAAGATTTCTTTTGAAAGTTTATGAATAAACGCGCTTTCTTTTGCGGAGATTTTAAGAGAATTTTCTTCTTCTTCGACATTGTAAATACTGGCGTCCGTATAGAATGTTATTAACTCGGCAAGCGACACGAAAAACGGGCTATCCTTGATTGTTTCAAAAGTATAAACGTTGCCTGCGTTAAGGTCAGAACCCTTTTTCGCCGTTAGGTGAATCGGGAATAAATAATAATTACCGTTATTCGTCATAACGACGGCAGACATGAGCTGATAACGATTTTGTCCGCTTAATTTACCGATTACGAGATAATCGATTTTGTTCTCATCGATTTTATTTTTGATAAGAATAAAATTATCGTTGAAAGCGGTACAGTCATATCCGTTTTGTTTGAGCGTTTCGGCGATTTCGGCAACGCTTTTTTCGATTTCGAACGTTATGAAATTACCGCCCGAAAGAACGGTAGAGGCTTTAAGCGGCAACGTGTATTCTTTGCCGCTTGCGAGGGAAACAACGGATAACTTTTTTAATTTTCCCGTACAAGCGGAGAATATAAGGGTGAAAACAGTCATTGCAATCAAAAAAATAAATACGATTTTTTTGGATTTTTTCAGCATAATAACCTCCTTATGAGATTTTGTTGCGCGTTATTTGTCGTACGGCGATAAAAGGTTAAGGGGGTAAGGCATAGGCGAGTTTTTATAAAACTCGTATAGTTTATTCCGCAATTTCGGTTTCTTCGGCGGGGGGAAGAGTCGCTTTATACTCGTTCATGGCGTTTTCTATGGCGGTTTTTATATCGTTTTCGCCCGTGCGGTAGAGGTCGAACGTTATTTCCTTATCGTTAACGATTTCTTTACGCGAGGCGTAATACGAATTTGAAAGGGTAAAGACGGTTTCTCCCAAAGTAAGCGTGCCTTTCGAGTCCTCGGCGGGTTTCGACAGGTCGTAAGTCAAAGTCACCGTTTCTTCGCGTTGTACGAGGTCGGATTTGAGGGCGTAGTAGATTTTCGCCGTACCGTTTGCCGCGTCTATATCGTAATAATAGTAGACGTAAGGGAATACGTAATCGCTCGAAAAATCGCTTGCGTATGCGTTCACCCCGTTTATTCCGTGTATGTTGGAAAGCGCGTAAGGTATGACTTTCAAATCGGCTCCGATATACTTATTTACTACGGATATCGACGCGACTTTGGACATTTGCGTAAATTCGGTGGTTTTTGCATAATTCAACGAATCG
>CACXFJ010000140.1 GCA_902766965.1 uncultured Eubacteriales bacterium
GGCGGACGGTAAATATCGAGGGTTTTTCTTATTCTGTCCGAATAATGCGTGGGCGTGACGAGATTTATATTGTGTACGCCGGTATCGACGAGTTTTTTCAGTTCGTCGGCGAGATTTTCGGGAGTGAAAATTTTGCCCGTTGCGGTTTTACTTATTTCGTAGTTTTGGCAGAACGAACAGTCAAGACCGCACCCCGAAAAAAAGACCGTTCCGCTCCCCTTTTCTCCGCTTATTATAGGCTCTTCGTAAAAATGCGGACCTATGCGGCAAATTCGCATCTCTTCGCCGACTTTGCAAAGCCCCGCTCTTTCGCTGCGGTCAATCCCGCAGTCGTTCGGACAAAGATAGCATTTCATTAACGTTTCAGCAGCGGCACTACCGCGAATATAACCGCGTCTTCGTCGCCGTCGTTGCGGACGGCGTGGGAAGAACCGTTGCGGCAGAAATGGCATTGACCTTTTTCTACCGTTTCTTCCTTTCCGTCTATCGTAAACACGACTTTCCCCTGCAAGACGAATTCGGTTTCACTGTCGGTTAAGTGTGTGTGCCGACCTATCGAACTTCCTTTCGGAATACGGATTAAAATTACGTTTTCTTCTTCGTCGTTATGGACTTTAAGATAGACTTTTCCTTGTCCGTTTTTGAAATTTTCGACGCATTTTTCTTCAATTTTAGCAAAATCGATTTTCATTTTTTCCTCCGTAATCATTAAAATATCAATATACGTTTTTCGCTTTTTTCGCGTAATAAACTTCGCAACAAACGATAAGCAATGCGGTGAACGCAAAGACGTACAGCGGCAAAAATCCTACGTTTACGTTTTGAGCGATGAGACCGAACAGCGGCGGCATGAGAGTGATTCCCGTGTAAGCAAACGCCATCTGAACACCGATAATCGCCTGCGATTTTTCCCTGCCGAAATTGTCGGGCGTGGCGTGAATAATCGACGGATAAACAGGAGCGCACCCTACGCCCGCCACGGTAAAACCTATCACCGACGGAATAACGCTCTTTACCGGTATCGCCACTAAAACAAGCCCCGCTAAAATTACCGAATAACCTATCCTTATAAGGCGTTTATCCCCCAGTTTTTCCGCAACGAAACCGCTTACTAATCGCCCTGCCGTTATTCCTATAAACACGAACGAAGAGTAAAAAGCCGCTTTCCCCGAATCGATAAGTTTGTATTGCGCGAAATACGTTCCCGACCACAACATCATCGTCTGCTCCAACGCGCAGTAACAGAAAAAGCCCATAAGCCAAACAAGCACGCCTTTTATCGAAAAAATTTGTTTAAGGGTAAGATTTTCGTTCTTGACAGTTTCCGTACGTTCGACTTTTACGTCGACTTTCTTCCATAAAGGAAGACTTATAAACAAAGCTACCGCGAGGACTACCTGAATAAGCCCCACTATCCTGTATCCGCCGTGCCAGCCTGCGGTCGTGCCTATGCTGTATCCCATAATGTACGGACTAATCATAGCTCCCACGCCCCAAAAACAGTGCAACCAGCTCATATGTCGCGACTTATAATGCAGTGCGACGAAGTTGTTCAAAGTCGCGTCCACTCCCCCCGCTCCGAGACCATACGGAACGGTAAGAACGACTAATATCCAAAAAGAATTCGCAAAAGAAAAGCCTATCATAGCGAGAGCGGTAAGAGCTACGCTTATCGCCGTATACAAACCCGAACCTATCTTCGAAATGATTTTAGAACACAACAAACTCGATATGATGGTAAATACCGAAATAAGCATCGTTATTATCCCGGCGTAAGAAAGAGGCGCGCCTATATCGACGTGTATCTCCGGCCACCCCGCCCCCAAAAGAGAGTCGGGCAAACCCAAACTTATAAACGCAACGTAAATAATAACGAGTAATACGGAATACATACGCCTATTTTACCACAAATAAAAAATTTTGTGATATCTGAATAACCATTTTATCGTAAAACCAAAAAAATTCCCCGTTAGCGAGGCGAAATTCCGTGTCTTTTCCGAAGTTTTTGAAATTTTATAAAAATTTTTTAGTTTTCTTTATGAAAACGGTTCCAAAGTTTCGATAATTATTGTAGAATATAGGCAATAAAACTAATATCAATTTAGGAGGATATATTTTTATGACCAAAAATGTTAGAGTTGCGATTAACGGTTTCGGAAGAATCGGCCGTCTTGCTTTCAGACAGATGTTCGGAGCGGAAGGATTTGAAATCGTAGCAATCAACGACCTTACCAGCCCCAAAATGCTCGCTCACCTTTTGAAGTACGACAGCACCCAGGGCAACTATTCCAACGACCATACCGTTACTTACGGAGAAGCCGTTCTTAACGAAGACGGAACCGTTAAAGAAGACGGATATATCGTAGTCGACGGAAAGAAAATCATCATCTACGCTAAGGCAAAAGCACAAGAACTTCCTTGGAAAGCTCTCGACGTAGACGTAGTACTCGAATGTACCGGTTTCTACACCTCCAAGGCTAAAGCTCAGGCTCATATCGACGCAGGCGCAAAGAAAGTCGTAATCTCCGCTCCCGCAGGAAACGACCTCCCCACCATCGTCTACAACGTAAACCACAACACGCTCACCAAGGAAGATAACATCATCTCCGCGGCGTCCTGTACCACCAACTGCCTCGCTCCTATGGCTAAGGCTCTTAACGAACTCGCTCCCATTCAGGCAGGTATCATGACCACCGTACACGCTTACACCGGCGACCAGATGCCTCTCGACGGACCGCAAAGAAAGGGCGACCTCCGCAGATCCAGAGCAGCCGCAATCAATATCGTTCCTAACTCCACCGGTGCAGCTAAGGCTATCGGTCTCGTTATTCCCGAACTCGCAGGCAAGCTCATCGGTTCCGCTCAGCGCGTACCCACTCCTACCGGTTCTACCACTATCCTCGTAGCAGTAGTTAAGGGTCACGTCACCAAAGAACAAATCAACGAAGCCATGAAGGCAGCCGCTACCGAATCCTTCGGATACAACACCGACGAAATCGTTTCTTCCGATATCGTAGGCTCCAGATTCGGTTCTATCTTCGACGCCACCCAGACTATGGTCATCAACATGGCAGACGGCAACAGCCAGGTTCAGGTTGTATCCTGGTACGACAACGAAAACAGCTACACCAGCCAAATGGTTCGTACCATCAAATACTTCTCTCACCTTCTCTAATTCCGAATTACTCCGCGTAATTTAATCGCGGAAACGAAAAGGCTGTTAAGAAACGCAAGTTTTTTAACGGCCTTTTTTAACGCAATTTTTCTCGTCTTTTTATATCGTATTTGACTTTTTAAGGTATACGTAGTAGAATGTAATAGCCAACCCCGAATATCGCCGATAAAGCGACGTTCACAACTAACATACATAAACATATAAACAATACCTGCATCTTTTATTACTTAATGTCCATAGTAATAAACATAGGTGGATACATATCGCCGTGTTTTCAAAAGCTATGAAGTTATGTAATCTCTGATGCAGTATTGAAGTAGTTGTTGTGAACGGGTTGGCGCTCAAACGGTCGGTATGGTCTATATTTGCCGCTCTCGTTTGGGGGCGGCATTTTATTTTCAATATCATAGCCGCGAAATTAAAGGAGACTATGTTATGAAAACGGTATTTATCGAACCGAACAATAATTTCTCATATAGGAAATACTACTACAAATTATTAGACGCAATCGAAGAACGTATCTCGGAAGGCTATGACAATTTTATCGTAGGACCGAACGATTTCGATAAAATGACTTTTCGCATATGCAGACGCATACGGCACTTTCACCCCGGTATAAATATCGCGGCAATCCTTCTCTCCGATGAAGAAAAAGAAAACGACGCGTATTACAAAGCGACGACTATCGTTTACGATTTCGAATATAAACATCTCGGACGGAGAAATCTCGAAAGTCATAAAAGAGCGTTACGACAATGCGAAGCCGTTATCGGCTATGTCGACGACGAAAACAAGCATACGGTAGACGCTTACACTATGCGATACGCAAGGCGAAACGGCTTAAAAACGATAAACATCTACGACCCGACGGAATTATATCCTTTTTAAGACTCCGTTCCCGATGACTACTCAAGCAGTTTTTTATAAGATAAGTCGGTAGCTATCGTACCGAGCGGAGCGGTAATAAGTATCGCGAGCACCGCGCAGGTTAAAATGGTTTTTCCGCAAGAAGTCCGATACTTCGATTTCAATGCGTTTTTAAGATTTATTCTTCGTCTTCCAAAACTATACAATTGACTTTTCCCGAACCGGCTGTGCTTGCGTCTATCGCGATTATTCCGTCGCCGTAATAGGGCGTATAATCGGCGTTTTCGTCGAATTCCGTTCCTTTCCCGTCGAGTACGGCGTGTCCGTAGGAACAGTGCCAATGTCCGCAGACTATCGTTTTGCCGGGTTCGCGAACTCCTTTATTTGCGGCGAGCATACCGTTTAACCACCTTGCCTGCTCCCACCTGTCGGCGTTTGCCGTACGCCATTCTTTATCGTATGCGAAAATGTCGGTCGGCTGCGTTCCCCTGCCGAACACTACGCACGGTATCCACCCGTGGACGAAAATATAATTTTTCGTTTCGTAATAATTTTGCATTTTGGGCAGAATTTCGGTATAAAACGGCGTTTCTTTTGCCATTGCCGCGCACCTTTTCGGCTGATAGACAGCCGCCATCAATATCATATCGGTCAGCTGCAAAACAGTTTCTACCGTGCCGTTCGTCCAATGCGCCGTTCTCATTACGTTCGGGGTCAACCGTAAACTTATATTGTCGATAAAATCTTCAAACAGGTCTTCGTGGTTGCCCCTTATAAGAATAACTTCGTCTTTTTTTATTAAATCGAGAATAAATTCCTGCATTTTCACGGCTTCCCTTCCCCTGGCGAACAAATCGCCGCAGACTACGAGCTTATGCTCCTCTTTATCTTCAAAAAATCCTTTCTCGCTTAACGCCGTCTGTAATTCCGTAAAAAATCCGTGGACGTCGGCAACAACGTAATATTTCATTTTTCCTTACCTTTTTTCCTAATTTTCTTAAACGATAAATCAATTTATGCCAAACTGAAAACTTTTGCCACCTTTTACATTATATAATTTTTATTTCGGTTCGGCAAGAGCAAAAATACGTTATGACTTTTCTTTTCCTGTTGTAAATATTTTTCAAAATAATTATAATAAATATAACCTAATAAATAAAAGGAATTACCGTTATGAAAGAAAACAGAAAATTGTTAAAAGAAGTGCTTAAAGATATTCGTCAGGATATGTCCGACGAAGAAGTCTTGAATTTACTTGCGGACAGCAAAATTTCCGTCCGCCCCGACAGCGGAAAGAAAAAAGACACCTTTGGACAAAGAGCCGCCGACGCGATAGCCAAGTTCGCGGGAAGTTGGGCTTTTATTTTTTCTTTCGTGGGCGTTCTCGTCGTCTGGATGGTCGTCAATATTATTATGGCGGCAAAGGCTTTCGACCCGTACCCGTTTATCCTATTAAATTTGGTTCTTTCCTGCGTAGCGGCTATTCAGGCGCCGTTAATTATGATGAGCCAAAACCGTCAGGAAGAAAAAGACCGCCGACGTGCCGAAAACGACTACAAAGTCAACTTAAAAACCGAAATAATGATAGAAGACCTCTACGATAAGGTCAACGCCATTCTCGCCAAACAGTCGGCTCTCGAAAAACGTCTGTCCGCTGAAAACAAAGCGGAAACCGATAAAGATAAAAGTAATCAATAAGCCTGTAATTCCATTGCTTAACCGGAAAAGAGTTCGGTATAAGTGAAATTTTCATAAATAAATATTTAACTTCATTTCTGAAATCGTACTTTCTATCGATGAAAGAGGCAAGCGAATAATTATTTCGTGAGTATTCGTGCGCCTTTTGGTATGCCTCCGCGAAATATCGCTTGTTATCTTTATAAATTCTTAATAACTTTCCCCAAACCCCTAATATTATCTTTATAAAGGACATGATAATATAGTGCCGATAAGTATAATCGAGGTTTTTGCATGGGTACGCTAAAAAGAAAATTATCTTCATTTCAGATAATACTATTAGGATTCGCGGGAGTTATTCTGCTCGGCGCATTTTTACTTACCTTGCCGATTTCTTCAAAAACTCACGAATGGACATCTTTTATCGACGCCCTTTTTACTTCGACGTCCGCCGTATGCGTAACGGGACTAATCGTATTCGATACGGCAACATACTGGACGATATTCGGGCAAATCGTTATATTATTTCTGATTCAAATCGGCGGTATGGGCGTTGTCACCATAGCCGTGTCTTTTGCCGTTATTTCGGGCAAAAAAATCGGTTTGTTTAGTCGCGAAACGATGAAAAATGCAATATCTGCACCAAATGTGAGCGGTATAGTTCGCCTGACCGGATTCATAATCAAAGGAATTTTTTTGATTGAACTTATCGGCGCGCTTGTTATGCTGCCCGTGTTTTGTACCGATTACGGAGCCGAAGGTATCTGGCTTGCTGTTTTCCATTCAATCTCTGCATTTTGCAATGCAGGTTTCGATATAATGGGGACAAAAAGCGGCGAATTTACTTCTATCACGCACTATTCGGCGCAACCTGTCATCAATATTACGATTATGTTCCTGATTATTATCGGCGGTATCGGTTTTCTTGTATGGGAAGACGTTTGCAAACACAAGTGGCGAATAAAAAAATATCGCACGCAAAGCAAAGTGGTATTGATTGTAACCGCCGCGCTTATTGTTTTGCCCGCAATATATTTCTTCTTCTTTGAATTCGGCGATTTACCTGTCGGAAAGCGAATCCTTGCGTCTTTGTTTCAATCGGTAACGCCGAGAACGGCAGGGTTTAATACGGTAGATCTTACGGCGATCAGCGATACGGGATTATATCTTATGATTATTCTTATGTTGATAGGCGGGTCTCCCGGTTCTACCGCAGGCGGCATGAAAACGACGACGATAGCGGTTTTATTTTCTTCCGCTTTCTCCGTATTCAGAAAAAAAGACAATGCGGAACTTATGAAACGGCGCGTGGACGATGAAACGGTCAAGACGGCTTCTGCGATATTTATAATGTACATAACCTTATTTTTATTGGGCGGAATGGCTATAAGCGCGATTGAAAATTTACCTGTTACGTCTTGCCTTTACGAAACGGCTTCCGCCGTCGGCACGGTAGGTCTTACGCTCGGAATTACCCCGACGCTCGGAATTGCGTCCAAATTGATTTTAATTTTATCTATGTTTTTCGGACGCGTCGGCGGATTAACGTTGATATATGCCGCTTTCGGTGTAAATAAAAAACAAGCGGCAAAGTTGCCGACGGATACGATTGCAGTCGGTTAAGGAGGTTTTATATATGAAAACAAAATCTATTTTATTGATAGGTCTCGGGCGGTTCGGAAAATACATCGCAATGAAATTACACGAATTAGGACACGAAATCATGGCGGTAGACGAAAACGAAGAAAGAGTCAACGACGCTATGTCTTATGTGACTGACGGACAAATCGGCGACAGCACGAACGAAGCGTTGTTGAAATCGCTCGGCGTAAAAAACTACGACGTCTGCATTGTAACTATCGGCGGAGACTTTCAAAGTTCTCTTGAAACTACCTGCTTATTAAAAGAGTTGGGGGCGCAAAAGGTTGTGTCTCGCGCCGAACAGGACGTGCAGGCAAAATTTCTTCTGCGTAACGGCGCAGACGAAATTATTTATCCCGAAAAACAACTTGCCACATGGGCTGCAATCCGTTACAGTTCCGACCACATTCTCGATTA
>CACXFJ010000141.1 GCA_902766965.1 uncultured Eubacteriales bacterium
CGCCGTCGGCAAAGACAGCCGACGCGGTATACGTTCCGGCGTTGCGGAACGCGGCGTGCATAATATGTTCGATTGCGTTACCTTCGCCGTCATTCGTATAGGTATAATCCACCGTAAGCATCAATCTGCCTTCGCTTACGCCTGCGATTCCGGAATCCGCCGCAACCACGTTGATGTATGCGATAACGTCTCTCGATTTGCCGTTATAGGTATAATCGTAATTCGACCAGGTAATGCCTCTCGACAAAGCGGTAATAAGGAACACGTTTTTGAAATCTACTTCGTCGAATACCAAACTATCCATAGAATAGTTGCCGGTGTCCGCACCCGAAAGACCGAATACGACGGCGTTTGCTTCAAGCACGTTTTTGGAATTGTACGACGCGGTGACCGTCAAATCATCCCCTTCCACTATTTGATTACCGCTGAATACGGTGATAGGATTGTTTACGCTCGCGACGGTTCCGTCATAAACTTTCGACCAGTACGTCAACGCGGAGTTTGCGGGAGTAAGCACTCTCGTCGTAATCGAACCCGAACCGCTGTAAGAAACGATATAGTTGTCGAGCAGATATTCATACCCTTCATCTGCCGAAAGCACTATGCTTATAGGCTTATTCGTCCCTACGTTCTTGTTGTCGTACGAACCTTCATATCTCAAATGCACGCTGTCCTCGACGTATATTCCGGTAAGAACGGCTCCGTCGCAATGAACTGTGCCGTCGTATACCTTATCGATATTTTCGACGTAACCGGTCAATACCTGTCTTTCGATGGTGAAAGTCGCTTCTCCGTTCCAGTCGTTATAGTTGCTGCCGGTATAATTCTCGTCCGACGGATTACCGTTATCCAACCTTGCCGTCACACTGTATACGCCTGCGTTTCTCGCGCCTCTTCCCGTCGTTTGCACACCGTTTGTCGAATACGAATAGAGGATACCCAAACTCTCTTCGGTAACAGGATCGGTGACTGTCGTAATATCGTCATCGCTTACCTTTGCACCGTTGACCGTGTTGACTAAAAGATATTTCGTCTTCGCCGCATAAGTGATCGTCGTACTTATAAAGTTCCAATTAACGGTATATTTCTGTATGACGAACTCTTTATTAACGTCGCCCAATAAGTAGTTGTAACTGTCAAAGGACGCCGTAGCGGTATACGTTCCGGCATTTTTGAATTCGGTTTCTCCGGTAGCCTTTCCTTCCGTTCCGAGGAAAGAAACCGTCATGTTCTGCGTCACGCCGTTGACAAGTTCGAAGGTTGCGCCGATGGTCGCGCCTTGATTTTTTCCGTTATATACGTACGATTCCGCATTCGACCAGACCACCGTCGCTTTTACGGGTACTATCGTCAACGTCCTCGTCATGCTTTCCCATACGTTATAGTTGGACGCGGCGTCACCGTTTACGGTAATCGACGCGGTAATAGTGTAGACGTCGGCGTTCACGGCTCCGTTAAACTCTCCGTTGCCGTTTCTTTCCGATGTATACGTATACGTTACCGTAGCCGTATCGACGTGGAAGAAAGTCAGTGAGGTGACGGGAGCGTCTACGTAAGCAGGCGTGCCTTCGCTTACCGAGGAATAGTGCGTCGCGCCGTCATAACCTATCTCGGCGTCGACAAAACTATAATTTATCGTATATTTTTCTATGGTTAACGTCGCGGTCAGCACGAGCGTATTATAGTTTTTGTGGACGATCTTTACGACTACGTTGTATACGCCCACGTTGGTTTGAGAGGTTCTGCTCTCGTTGTCGAAAAGATATTCGACCGTTGCGTCTTCCCCTGCAAAAATCGGATTTGCAGTAGAGTAGCCGAAAGGATAAACTTTCCAGGTAAGAACGGGGTCTGTCGTGACCGTGCTCTTATCACGAGCAGAAGCGAGTAATATCGATTGCGGAGCGGCGTTATAGACGGTAACGACGTTTTCAAAGAAGATATTATTATCCGCTACGAGTTCCGCGTCGGAAGAGTCGGCTATGTTCGCCTTCGCTATCACGAGATTAGCGGACAAACCTCCGAAGTTCTTGTAATTTCCGGCAATAGTTCCCTCCGCGGGCGTGATATCGAGACCGAAGACGTACGTCTTTGCGTCTACTGCCTCGGTTTCTCCCGAAGCTATACTCTTTTCTATATTAAACGTATCTCCGTTACCGCTGTTATGCGTTGCGCTGAGAATGACGTTTACGGTACTCCCGTTCACCGAATACTGCGGATATACTCCCGCTACCGTGGCGGGGAACACGGGATTTATCGTGTGTTCCGCTCCGTCGTATGTTACGTTCAGTCCGTCGAAAGTCACACCCGAAATCGTAGCCTGATTTATCAGCAAATACGCTTTGTATACAAGCGAGGCGGGAACGTAACTTGCCGTTTTCAAATCGCTGTCCGTGCCGCTGAATTCAAACGTAGCCGTTACTTCGTATGCCGCGACCGTTCCTCCCGACAGCTTAACGTTCTGCGCTTGCGCAACGGAAACCACTGTGCCGTCCAACCTGTAAGTAAGCGTCATGGCTTCGCCGTATTGAGAATAATAGGAACCCGTTTGATACTGCGAGGGTACCGCATTGATATTTAACGAGTGCATTTCGCCGTTGTAAGTGACCGATTTGTTCTGCAAATCGAATCCGCTGAGGCTGGTACGGTTTATGATAAGCGTCGCCGTAAGCGTCTTGTCGTAATAGTTGTCGTAGCCGGCGGGTTCTTCTATAGTCGCCTGAACGTAATAGGTTCCGGCATACCTTGCGCCGTTAAATTCCATCGTATATTCGTCGTTCAAGCCTGTGAGATTATACTTATACTTCACCGTACCTTCATCGCTGCCCTGCAATCTTACCGAAGTAACTTTGCTCTGAACCGAAGTGTTTTCCGTCTCCGAAACCCCCGCAAAACGCAGCGTACCGTTGTATTCCACCGTATAACCGGTAAAGTAAATTCCGTCGATGACGCACTTCTTCATAGTATAATCACGAGAAGAATTCGTCACGGAGTAGTTGGCTGTGTCTATAAGTACCGTTGCGGTATAATCGCCGGCATTGTAAAATAACGTTTCGTTAAGATTGTTCGTCGATTTACCTGCTACGGTTACGCTTATCGTCACTTCGTCGACGTCGTACACTTTGCCGTCTCCCTCTTCGATAGCTCCGTAAACAAGCGTGGGATTGATTTCGTTCGTTCTGTCGGTTCCGTTATAAGTAAAGTCGTTCTCCGTCCAATTTACAGTGATTTCTTTCGGTTTTATCGTAATATTGCCGGAAATTACCGTTTCGTTATAGTTGTTGCCTGCGTTAAGAGTAGCGGACACGGTATACGAACCTACGTTTTTAACCTTATTCCCCGCTTCGCCTCCGCTATAAACTACGTCAATCGTATGTCCGTATTGCGTAAGGAATTCGCCCGCTTCGCTCGCTACGGTAGCGGTAAGCTCGTAATAATCGGCTTTATAGGTATAAATTCCGCCGCCCGTCATAGTCTGTGTGGTTAAGTTCATATCGATAGCGTTTATTATAAGATCCGCCGATATTTCCTTGGTGACGTAGTTTGCGTTGGGATAGCCGTTTTCGTCTTTGTATCCGTTGTCTATCCTTACTGTTACGACGTATTTACCTGCGTCCGTAGCGCTGTTGCCTTGTGCGAGCGCAACCGTCGTCCCGTCGTGTTTCGTTCCGTAAATCGTATACTCTACGGCAAGAATATCGGTATCGCTGCCGTACGTATAATTATCGCCGAGAGTTATGCGTTTTGCCGTATTGTCATACGCAGTAATCACGTCGTCTACCGTCAAATCGCTCAACGAGGCACGCGAAACCGTCAAAATTGCAGTTCCCGTCCACGCGTTATAATTCGTACTTTCCGCAACGGACGCCGTAAATGTGTATACGCCTGCGTTGCGGGCCTTGTTCTCGCCGATCACTGCCGAACGACCGTAATCCGCGGTCACCGAACCAGTGTAGTTTACGGCAACGGTATCTCCGAATTGCGTAACGGTAGTATTTACCGTGATTTCAAATTCTTCACCGTTGAAAACAACTTCTTTATCGATGAACGCGATGTTTGCAACGTCCACTTTCGTGATGATATATTCCCTGCTCGCGCCGGGAGCGAAGGTGTAATTCGCATTGCCGAGACTGTCCACCGTCGCCGTATAAGTGCCTACGTTGGTCGCTCTGTCGTTGGTGAGATTTACGCTTACGATTTCGTACGCTTTTCCGTCGTCAGCCGAAGTCGCCCCCTCCGCAATGCTCGCGGTGACGTGTCTTTCTACTCTGCAATAAGATACGGTAAAGCCCTCCCATGCGGATATTCCGGCTCCCGACAAAGTATCGGTCGCCCATATTATATCCACTTGCTTGCGTTCGATGACGTACTGTTTGCCCGTTCCTTCCGCGGGAAGCTTGTAGTTGCAATAACGGCCGTTTCCTTCCGCCTGCGTCACCGAATCGACGACAGCGACGTAAGTATCGGCGTTTATTGCCTTAAACTCCAACGTCGACGTCGAAGTTATTGTCTTAGTCACGGCGGATTCACCGTTGTATCCGTGTAAAGTGATTTCATCTCCCGACACAATGCCGTTTACGGTAAGCGTCAGTCCTTGCGGCGCGGCGTTGTAAGTAAACGACGTAGTGTTTGACCACGAGAAACTCAACGCTTTCTTTTCTATCGTCAAAGTGCGTACAATAGAGGTTTCGTTATAATTATTACCGCCGTCAAGGACTGCGGTGACGGTATAAACGCCGGCGTTCGACGTTTTTCCGCCCGTTATCGTTTCTCCTCTGTCGTTTATCATAGTGTAGACTACGGAAACCGGCTCGTCGTATTGCGTCTTCGTGCCGGATACCGTAAGCTCGTAAGCCGTTCCGTCGTAAACGACCGTCTTGTCCGACATGGATATACCGGTGATATCCGCTTTAGAAATAGTCCACGAAAGAGTAGCTATCGGCTCGGCAAGTTTATAGTTATGATTATCTATCGACACGACGCTCGCTGTATAAGAGCCTACGTCTTTTTCGGCGTTGTCTTTGTACGTCAAAGACGCGCCGTCTCCCTCGATAAGCCCGATTATGCTCGCTTCGATCGTTTGTACTTGCGCGTTATAGATTTTGCTCGTATCGTCCGTCCAGGTCACGGTAACTTCTTTCGGCGTAATTTCCCATGCTCTGCTCGACGGCGTCATAGAGTAATTCTTATTCGACACAAGCACTGCGCTTGCCGAATAGGTCCCTGCTTCCGTCTTGTCGTTCTCCGTAACGTTAATCGTGACGGAACTTCTATCCGCTTCGAGGATACCTGTCGTTGCGTCCGTAGCAGAATAAACGGGATTGATGACGTGCGCCGTCTTGGAATATACGAAAGCAATGCTTTGCGAATCGTTATATGTATTTACTCCGTCGCTCCAACCCGAAATCATAATGCTTCGTTTCGCTATGTCGAAAGATGCGGACAGGTTGCTCGGCAAAGTATAGTTGGAAGCGCTCGAACCGGTTAAACCGGTTATCGTCAGATAATATCCGCTCGCGGAAGCGTTTATCGCGGTATATGTATAGGTATCGGAATCGCTTATCATGACGTTGCTGACGACTCCGTCGAATTCTTTTTTGAGATTAACGGTAATGGTATCGCCTTCGATTATATTGCTCACCGTCAAATTCTTACCTTGCTCGGTGCCGTTATATATCCAGATGGCGTCGGGCGTATCGCTCCAATTGACCGTAATCGCTCTCGTCGCTATGACGAGCGCAACCCTAAACTCTTTTTCTATATAGTTGTCGTTATCGTCAGTCAACGTCGCGGTAACCGTATATTTACCGGCGTCTATCGCGGAATTACCTTCTTCGTCTACGCTCACACCGCCCTCGGTCGTCCCTATAATTCTATACTTAACCGAAAGAACGTCGCCCAACGACGTCGTAGCGGTGCTTACGAATACCGAGTGCGCCGTCTTGTCGTAAACAACGTTTGCTCCCGACATCGTAATTCCCGAAATAGTCGCTTTGGTTATCTTAAGAACCGCGCTCGAACTCCAAGCCTCGTAGTTCGCGGTGGCTGCCACCGATGCGGTGATTTTATACGTGCCTACGTTTATAGCTGCGTTGTTTCCGGTAATCGTCCCTGCGGTCTGCATCGTACCGCCTTCGTATACCACGTTGAGCGGTACTCCGTGTTGCGACGTCGTAGTATTGACCGTAATCCCGTTCACTCCCTTATTGTAAGTAAACGTTGCGTCGCTCATGGTAAGGTTGGTAATGGATGCTTTCGATATGCTCCAACTTTGTTCCGTTACGGCGGGAAGTTTATAATTGTCCTTATCTTCGCCCGTAAGAGAATTTACTGCGGAAACGTAATTCCCTACGTCCGTTCCGTTCGTTCCGCTCGTGACTATATCGACTTTGTCTCCCTGCAACAAGCCCCTGACGACGGGCGTGACTTTACGTTGTATATTTGAATAAACCACGTCAAACAACTGCCAATCGTAAATATGCATGCCGTCGGCGTAATCGTCTTTGACCCAGTCGATGGTAACAGTTCTGGGCGTTATCGTCCATCTGCCCGTTGTCGTCGCAGCCTCTATGGTATAATTGCTGTTCTCGCCGAGAGCCAAAGCAAGCGCGACGGTATAAGAACCTACCGAAGTAGCAACGTACGATTTTTCGACGTTTCCGCTGAAAGTGTCGGTTTCGCTACCGCTTACGACTATACTTTCTTCGTGTCCGACTACCATACCGGATACGGATACCCGTACGCCGTGAGGCAATTTATCGTATTCGTATGAATTGCCGTTATCGGTCCAAGTAAACGACACGGGAGCTTTGGCAATCGTTCCTTGCGCGCCCACCGAAGAACTGATTATATAGTTGATATTATCGGTAGAAAGCGTAATATCCCAAGTACCCGCATTTGCACTTGCATAAATACCCGTCACCGTAACGCTGTCTCCGGCTACTATATCCTGACTGGTAATATCGAAGTTTGCAAGGTCGGGAGTTCCGTCGTAAACTTTGTTGGTGTCGCCGACAACCGTTATTATCCTCGGTTCTATATATCCGCCGTCACCGTTGGAAACGTTGTTCGCGGCGGTACCGCCTTTTACCGTATAAGTATTTCCGTTTACCGTGTAATCGGTATCCTTCGTAAGCACGGAATTACCGTCGTTCAAAACGAGATAATAGTTGGCGGCGTCCGCTCCTCCGACAGTAAACACGAGTTCCCGACTGCCGGCGTTCATATCCTTGAATTCGCCTGCCACGTTGACCGTCGTGCCTACGATTACGCCGTCGGTTTCTTTATTCTTATCGTACACTACCTGAACGTCTTTTCCCGTGTAATCGAAAGTCGTATAAGAAGTGGTTTTATCGTATTTTTTCGTCCACGCCGTAGTGCCTTTCGCGGTAAGAGTGATTTTGCTCTTCGTTATTTCCAATCTGACGGCATAAGAAATCTGCGCGTCTTCCGAGAAAGTGTCGCAGCTCGTTATCGTTCCCGTCGCGTTGGCGTCCCAAATTTGTATATCGTACGTACCCGCATTCTTTACGACGGCAAAATTATCGGCCGCGTAAGTGTCGTAAGTGTATTCGACGGAGTTTACGCTGACTTTAACGATAGCGCCATCGCCCATTCCCGTCGCCTCGGGCAAGCCGTCTTTTACGGTATAGTAAGAACCTTTATACGGTAAAATACCGTTCTCGAAGTCAATAGTTATGCCTTGCTTGCTCCTTGCTATTCCGAATTGTTTCGCTACTACGGTATTCCCCAGTACGGGCAACGCGCTTTCGATAGCGTTTTCCGCTCCGCCGTACCAAGTAAGATATGTTCTGCCGCCGACTTCCGCA